>JAGQRC010000079.1 GCA_020425835.1 Planctomycetota bacterium
CGCCGTCGATCGTCCACTCATAGCGCCCTTCGTCGTATCTCCCTCCATGACACTCGCGCTCGGCTCCGTCGGATCCGGTGATCGCGATCTCCGGGAAGGTGAGCTCATGCACCCGAACCGACCCGGTGACCGATCGTCCGGGCGACAAGCGAAGGAGGAGCTCGGCCCCTGGCGAGAACGGAAGCTCGACGATGCTCGCGTACCCGGGAACCTCCACGGACACCCGGGCGCGCACGGTCGGTCCTTCCGTGTCGTAGCGACCCATCGGGAGCACGAAAGCGCCGTCTTCGGCGGAGGTGATACTCCACCACGTCGGCAGCTCCTGTCCGGCGACGAACGTGTCGATCTTCAGTTGCGCCGAGATCCCGTCGCCCTCCGGCGTGAACAGCGTTCCGCGAACGACCACCGGCTTCTCTTCGAGCCGGACATCGCCCATCGAGAGCTCCCCCACCGGAAGGCGGCGAGGGAGTTCGCGAATCGCTTCGACCGCGGGTGGGATGTACCACTCGAAGGTTCGGTTTGGTGGATACCCGGGCTGGATCACCATCAGCCCGTCGGTGTCCGGCGCCGCGCCGTGCATGGTGTAGCGGAACACCCCATCTTCGTCGGTCGACAACCACTCGCCCCAGACGTGCACCCCGTAACGCAACTGGAACCGGATGCCGGTACTCGCCGCCACCTCTCCGCTCTCGTCGAGGAGACGACCCACCAGCTCACAGGCTCGGTCCCAGGGCACGGCTTCGAGCGTTTCGGTTGTTCCATGAGATCGGACGATGTCGTCGCTGGGCACGCTCGGTCCGGCGGCCGCGCGCCCCGGCTCTCGGACCGCGTCGGTCGGAGGGACGGGACGATGGCCATCGTGCTCCGGTGTCATCGGCAACCCCGGACCTCGTTCCCGAGACAGCGCCCCCTGGCTCCCGAGCCAGAAGCCCCCGCTGAAGCCGAGCAACACGCCGATAACGACCCAGGTAATGCGACACCGCAAAGCTGACCTCCCGCGCGAGCGTATCACAGAGCACGAGGGAGACGCGCGTCGAAAGCGCACCGCGACCGAGTCTTCATCATTCCGATCGATGCGACCCCTTCGGTCGATTAGCCTGAGCGTTTCTTGCCTCCGGAGAAGATCGAGTCCCATGTCGATTCACGTCGTCCTCTTCGCCGACTCGCACCTCGGGTTCGACGACCCGGTGCGTCCGACGACGCAACGCCGTCGTCGTGGGGACGACTTCTTCGCGAACTACCTCCGCGTCGTCGATCACGTGCTGAGCGAACGTCCCGACCTGGTCGTTCACGGCGGCGATCTCTTCTGTCGGAGCCGAGTCCCCGCGCGAGTCGTCGATCGGGCATACGAACCACTCGTGAGCATCGCGGCGAGCGGGATACCGGTCGTCATCGTTCCCGGGAACCACGAACGCTCTCGGCTTCCGGAGTCGCTCTGGCTCGGCGTCCCGAACCTCCTCGTGTTCCGTGAACCCTCGACGTTTCTCTTCGACTGTCGCGGCACCTCCGTCGCGGTTTCCGGGTTCCCGTTCGTGCGCCGCGTCCGCGACGCCTTCCCGGACATGCTCGAGCAGACCGGTTGGCACGCCGCGTCCGCCGACGTCCGCGTTCTTTGCCTGCACCAAACGGTCGAGGGTGCGACGGTGGGACCGAAGGATCACATCTTCCGATCGGGAAACGACGTCATCCCTTGGCGCGCGATCCCCGCGGAGTTGCCGCTCGTCCTCGCCGGCCACATCCACCGTCGACAAGTGCTCACCCGGAGCGAGACGCGCCGCGTGATCTACCCCGGATCGATCGAGCGCACCTCGTTCGCAGAGAAGAACGAGGTGAAGGGCTTCTACGACCTGCGCATCGACACCCGACCGGGCTTCCTCGAGTCGACGCGCTTCGTTCCGCTGGCCACTCGGCCGATGGTCGATCTCGAGCTGCGGGCGTCGCCTGACGATGTCCGGGAAGAGATCGCGTCAAGCGTGGCCGAGATCGATTCCGAAGCCGTTGTCCGGGTTCGGTGGCCCGCCGTACCGATCGACGTCGCGCAGCGCACGCTCACCGCGAGCTTCCTGAGGTGCACGTTCCCGCCGACGATGAACGTGCAGCTCCCCCTCGAGCTCCGCCGACCGCGCCGCGCGCCGGACCGGGAGCCGGTGTCGTGATGCGGCCCGCCGACCACCCCGCGCTCGTCGCGGAGATTCGCGAGAAGGTCCCGGATCGGCCCGGCGTCTACCTCTTCTCCGCGGCGGACGGTCAGCTCCTCTACGTCGGGAAGTCGGTCCACCTGAAGCGGCGGATGCTCGGCTACTTCTCCCGGGACCTGGCCCGCTTCGAGACGCGGTTGCGCCGGATGATCCACGCGATCGCTTCGTACGATTACCGCGTCACCGACGGAGAGCTGGAGGCCTTGCTCCTGGAGGACGCGCTCATCAAGGAGCGCTGGCCGGTTCACAACACGCAGCAGCGGGAGTATCTCGAGTACGAGTCCCTCGCGCTCACGGAAGACGAGTATCCGACGGGACACCGGATCGGTCACGAGGAGCGAGAGCGATACCGTCACGTGTACGGCCCGTTCAAGGATCGACAGTTCGTCGACGAACTCCTCCCGGTGATTCGCCACGCCTTCCTGCTCCGGTCGTGCGGTGATCCTCTGCCGGATCGCGCCTGTCTCGAACTCGACGCCGGGCGCTGCGAGGGTCCGTGTGTCGGAAGGGTCACCCCAGAAACCTACGGCGTGCACGTCGAGGAGGCCCGGGCGTTCCTCGAGGGCAGAGAGTCCATCGCGGTGGAGCGTCTGGAGGAGGAAATGCACCGCGAAGCCGCAGCGCGTCGGTTCGAGAAGGCGGCACGACTCCGAGATCGGATCGCGTTCTGCCGACGGTTCTGCCATCGTCAACGCTTCCTTCGCCGCTTCGCGCGCGAGCGCCTGCGTATCCGCGACGGAGCGCGATCGCATCTCTTTCTCGGCGGTCGCTGGCTCCACCCGGACGCGCCGACGACCGCACGCAGCGATGACCCCCGTTTCGTCGCGGACCGCGGCAACATCGTCTACCGCTGGTTGCAGCGAGAGACACAGAGCCCGAGTCGGGCGCCCGAGCGAGGCGGGGCGGTCTGAACCGTGGTGCTCGTGCGCCGAAGCGCCGCTCCTCGAAGGAGTCTTCGGCCGTAATCCCGACGGGTCTCGCTCCTCCTGTTGCGTCGAAACGGGAGTCCTTCGACTCCGTCTCGAAAGGGAAGCGACGATGAAGACGTTTCTGGTCATGGGTTGCGTCGTCCTGGGCCTGGGCACGTTCTCCGATGCCCAGGTCTTCCGCCGAGGCGACGTCAACGCCGATGCGGTCGTGGATCTGGGAGACGCGATCACCGCGCTCGGACACCTCTTCGGGTCGCAGGCGATCCCCTGTGCCGATGCCGCCGACACGAACGACGACGGCCATCTCGATGTGGGCGATCC
Source organism: Planctomycetota bacterium (assembly GCA_020425835.1). The sequence continues at coordinate 3,449 of JAGQRC010000079.1, forward strand.
CATCACCCTGCTCTCGTTCCTCTTCACGTCGGGGCCAACTCCACCGCCGCCGTTCCCGAGTTGTGGCTCGGACCCGACACCTGATCTCCTCGGCTGCATCGCACCACCCGATCCGTGCCCGCGGCCGATCCCGTTCGCCGACCCCGTCGAGCTGGTTCCGCTGAATCCCGGGTTTCCGGATGGTCTTCCCGCCATCGACGCGCTCGCCGCAGCCGACGTCGACGGCGACGGATCGATCGACCTGCTCGTCGGAGGCGACGCGAGTTTTCCCGGCGCAGGGACCAGCCTCCACTGGATCCCGGGTTACGGCGACGGCACGTTCGGGGCGCGCGTCGAGATCGAGTGGACGCTGACCCCACCGCAAACGAGATCGATCGCCACTGGCGACCTCGACAACGATGGCGACGTCGACATCGTGACCAACGCCGGTCTTTACCTCGGCAACGGCGACGGCACCTTCCAGGTCCTCCCCGCTCCGGGCGGTGGTCCCGTCGACCTTGCGGACTTCGACCAGGACGGGTCCCTCGACTTGGTCTCCGTCCGACCATCGGGGATCGGCGTCCGGTTGGGCAACGGGGACGGCACCTTCGCGGTGGAGACGATCCTGCCCGCGAGCAGCAGTCTCTCCGGGGGCGAGGCGGGGATCGCGGCGCGCGACCTGAACCTCGACGGCATGGTCGACATCGTCGCCGGACAGTCCGGCATCTCCGCGTTCCTCGGCAACGGCGATGGCACGTTCGGAAGCGAGGTCTTCACGCCCGCGCCGATGGGGCAGCGCTCGCTCGTGCTCGGCAACGTCGACCTGGACGGACTTCTCGACGCCGTTCTCTCCGATCCCGGATCGAACCGCTCCTTCGCCCGATCGAGCAACGGCGACGGCAGCTTCGGTCCCTCGACCATCTGCGACTGGGGCCTCGGTGGACGCGCGGTGGTCATCGGTGACATCGACCTCGACGGAAGGCCGGACCTGGTCAGCGACGCTCTGAGCCTGTTGGCGGAGTACGCTCTCGGAACCGGCGACGGGACTTTCGACCCCGCCGTCGCCGTCCCGTTCGGCTCGGAACTGAGTTCGCTTCCCCTCGGCCTTCGTCCGCTCCTCGTCGACGTCGACGACGACGGAGACCTCGACCTGGTCGTCGGCGGAGGCGACTTCTTCGCCGGCGGGCATGTCATCTCCTTCGAGAACACCACTCGCTGACGTCCCGGGGCGCGACGAGGAGCTCCCAACGCCACTGAAGTCGATCGAGGCATTCGTATGGGAGCCCGTCCATCGCAGTCAGCCCGTCGAATGCGGTCGCTCCGGGGTCACTCAATGGAATCCACTGCGTCGTTCCGCTCGCGAGCTCGGAGCGTGCGATCAAGTTTCCGGGAATCGTCGAGTCCCCCGTAGCAGACTTCGGGAGGCACGGATAGCTTCGCGCCTCATGGCCAAGCCGAGACCGAGCGGTGCATCCCACTCCACGAAGACCGACGAGACCCGCATCTTCAAGGTGCGATCGCGGCGCGGTCGGCGCATCTTCATCGACGACTTCCACTTCCACACCGGGAGCTCGGTCTTCCTTCCGCGCGACCCGGCGGGTTCCCGCGAAGGCGTCGACACCCCTCGAGAGTTCTCCAACGATGCGTACTGGAATGCGATCGACGAGAGCCGACCCGACTACGTCGATGCCGCGAAGGACGGTGAGTACGTGCCGCCGGAGGATGATGGCGGTGGGAGTTCCTCGTTCGTCGAAGCCAGCGGACTCGAGTTGATCCTCGCCGGCCTCCGGGTCTTCGAGCGCCATCCCGACCATTCGTTGGTGGTGGCCGGCCACACGGACCGTGTCGGTTCGGCCTCCTCCAACGAGGCGCTCTCGGGAACCCGGGCGAAGAGTGTGGCCTCGGTCCTGTCCGGGGATCGTGCCGGCTATCTCGAGGCGACCCGGGCGCACGACAAGCCGGAGTCCGACGGCAGCATGCTCTCGTTCGCCGCCGAGACTCGCGGCTATCCGTGTGATCCCCAGGATCCGGCGCATCCGACCAAAGCCGAGATCCGGGCGTTCCAGGCCGCTTACAACCGCGAGTTCGGCAAGGCGATCGGCGAAGATGGCATCGTCGGTGATCGAACCCGCGGCGCCTACTTCGACATCCTCGAGGACACCCTGGCACGACAGGCCGGCGGAGTGGAGGCCCTTGCCGCACTACGGGCCAAGACGCGATTCGTCGACGACCAGCGTCGCACGCTCCCCTGCGGCGAGCGCTTCCCGATCGAGCGCCCGGGCGAGGATGGCGTCGCCTCCGCGAAGAACCGGCGCGTCGAGCTCCTCTACTTCCCGCCCGCCTTCGAGCCGGATCTCTCGGTCGATGACATCGCGGAGCGCATCTACGATCGGCGACTGTTCCGGTTCGACGACCTCGATCCGACGACGCTGGAAGTCGCGAGCCCCGGATCCGCATCCGGCGCGCACGACGAGTTCCAGCTGGTCGAGGTCGCAGCGTCGGAGGGCGCCGACGAGACCGAGGAACCGCTCGAGACCCACATGACGCGGCTGCAGACGAGCGTGGATCCCGCGGACCCGTACGGCTTCATCGAGCCGTTCGGCTCGAGCTCTCCCGACGCGGGCAATCAGGCGGTCCGACGCTTCCCGAAGCCGCGCAACAATCCCGCAGTGGTGTAGCCATGGCGATCCTCGGGTTCACGGGCAAGCTGTCGGTCGCGGTCGGGATCACCTGGAAGGGCGACCTGGTCGCGAACGCGATGACCACCAAGCTCCAGAGCGCGTCGTACGTGCTCGCGAACGAAGCGGTCACCGAGTTGACGATCGGCGGGCTCTTCGGGGCACGCTTCGCATCGCTGGAGCGCAAGGCGACCCCCCGCAAGCCGAAGTTCGACAAGACGCTGCAGCTCTACACCATGGATCCGGCCTCCTCCAACGACGTCGAGCGCTTCCTCGGCGTCGCGAAGGGCACGAAGTTCTTCGCCGCGATGACGCTCCAGTACGAGCACTTCTACGAGACCTTGGTCCGGGAGATGACCCGGACCGACGCCGACCTCCACAACTTCGCCCATCCGAACGACTCGAAGCCGATCCTGGCGACGTTCAAGCACCGGCTCCAAGGGAACCAGGTGAGCATCCGGTACGAGTCGGTGGCTCACCGAGTTCGCGGCCTGGAGATCCATCTCGTCGACACGGAGGTGAAGCCGCCCCCGAAGGGATCGAAGGTCCCGTCGGTCAAGCTGCAGTTCGAGATCGACTTCGGGTCCTCGCCGACGGCCGAGCAGCAGGACCTGATGCGGAAGTTCATCGCCATGGACTGGTCGCGCCTCGCCCGCTTCGGCAAGCCGGACACCAAGCGCAAGGATGTCGACCTCTGGATCGAGAACGTCATCACGTACTTGGTCAACCACACCGACATGGCCCGCGCGGAGCGCTTCCGCAAACAGATCGTCGATCGGCACAAGACGAAGGCCCCGGACGTCCTCGCCCGGGAGCTTCGCGATGACCTCGACCTCCACTTGATCACCGCGAACCACTGGGGCCAGCTGCGGGAGGACCTGAAGACCGAGCACCATCAGCGTCTCTGCTCCGATCTGTTCGGCACCCTTCACCAGATGACCTGGCTCTCTTCTCCCGTGTTCATGCAGCGGACGATCTCGGATCGCCACCTGAAGAGCCTCGACCAGACCGCCGCCCTCATCCTCCAGTACGGGACGGGGCATTGCGGTGAGCACGCGACCTGCTCGTTCTCGGTATTGAGATCGATCATGGGCGAACCGAGCAACCAGGTCACGTCGGTGATCTTCTCCGGCAACGCCAACGTCGATCACGCCTTCGTGGTCTACAACCTGAAGCTCGACATCACGATCCGCACGAGGATCGCGAGCCCGACGAACACCCGCGTCCCCAAGAAGCACGCCCCCGCTGACGAGGTGTACGAGGTGTTCAATCTCCGGGACGCCCTCGCGGCCCAACCCCTCAAGCCCGCGTTCGTGATGGATCCGTACCTCGACAAGACGGTGATGAAGCCGCGGGCGGATGACCTCCTCGTCGCCCTCAACAGCCCCAAGCGCAAGAATGCGCGCCAGGACACCGACTTCCTCGCCTACGGTGGATACCACCCTCCGCCGGAACCGACGATGGAGGACATCACCAGTCTGCCCGCGGCCGACCGGCGCAAGCGGGTCAAGAACGTATGACACCTCGACTCGTGATCATCGGCACGACGCTCTTCTCGGTGATCGCGTCCCTCGCGGGCTGCCTCGAGTCGAAACGCTCGAGCGTGCACGACACGACTTCGACCGAACCGGAGGCCATCGTGGTCCCTCACTCGCCCGTCCCTTCCGCGATCGAGCTCGCCGAGCGTGCGGAGGCTGCGCTCCCTCGACCTCGCTTCGATCTCCAACGGACTCCGGCGCTGCCGCTCGATTGGCCCCCTAGCGGTGCCGAGGTCGAGTGGCTGTTCTATCGCAGTCGAGCACTACCGACCGGTGCGGTCACCTACGAGGTCACCGGTCCGACGCATCGGATCTCGATGGCCCTCCCGGATGGCGATCCGCGCGTCGAGACCCTGGAGAACGCGACGATCGATGGGGCTCGCCGACGCGGCATCCCCGACGCCGACCCCGACGACCTCGGACGCGCGGAGCAGGTCCTCATCGAAGTGTTGATGCAGCACCGCTCGCCGGAGTCCGCACGTGGGGCGCTCCACGCGTACGTCGACTGGGCGACGACCACGGTGATCGGTGGCGACGTCCGCCGACGGAAGCCCGAGTTCTTCGACTGGCTGCAGGCGTCTCGGTAGCCGTCGGGATCGAGCCTCGGCTTCCGCCGGGACGCGTTCAGTGCTTCCCGAGGAACACGGTGATGTCGTCCTGGACACGGTTGGCGGTGACGATGTCCAGCGCGCCATCGCCGTCCAGATCGGCCACCGCGATCGATGCGGGAGATGTGGTGGTCAGCGGCCCTCCGAGCGTCAGCGCGGACGCATCGGGGAAGGTGCCGTCCGGCCACTGGAAGAGGACGCGCAGGGTGTGCGCGGCGTAGTCGTTGGCGACCACGTCCACTCGGCCGTCGCCGTTGAAGTCTCCGGTCGCCACGTCGATGGAGGATGTCGTCACCGGGAGCAGCAGATCCGGTGAGGTCGAGAACACTCCGGACGGCCCCTGGAGGAACACCGCGACACCGTCGGCCATCGCGACGAGCAGATCCTGGTCCCCGTCGCCGTCGAGATCCGTGGCGTCCAGCGCCAGGGGTTGCTCGGTCGACCCCGGTCCACCCAAGGTCGTGTCCGGAAGATCGGGGAAGAGACCCGGGGTCGACTGGAGGAAGAGGGTGACGTCGGCCCGGAAGTAGTTCGCCGTCGCGAGATCGACGTCACCGTCGCCGTCGAGGTCTGCGGCGACGATGTCGTGCCCCCCGGCGATGATCGGGAACTCGCCAACCGAGAGGTCGGGAACGGAGGGATAGGTGCCGGCCGGCTCCTGGAAGAAGATGGTGAGCGACCCGGGCTCGAAGTGCGCCGTCGCGAGATCCACGCCGGGAACATCGTCGAGCTCCGCGGCGACGACACTCCCGGGCCACGGCGTGGTCGCGACATCCCCGAGCATCACATCCGGCGCGCTCGGGTAGACGCCGGCTCCGATCGCAAGGTGGATGGAGATCCGGTCGTTCGAACGGTCGGTCACGATCAGGTCCGGCCAGAGGTCGCCGTTGATGTCGGCGACGAAGAGGGAGGTGAGCTCACCGGCCGGCCCGGTGGTGAAGTCGGGAACGCTCGAGAAGGTCCCCCCCGGTTGCTGGAGCACGCCGGCGACTCGCGCGAGGTCATCGATCCAGGCGAGATCCAGGTCCCCGTCGAGGTCGAGATCGGCGACGACGACCGAGTCGGGCTCGATGGGCGCGACGATGACGAGGTCCGGCGTCGCCGAGAAGGTCGCACTCGGACACGTCGACAGCGGTCCGGCGCACCGCAACCCATCCGCCGTGGGATCCACCCCGCAGCTCGGGAACGGCGGAGGCGGCACCGGCGTACCGGGGACGAACAGCGCGTTCAACGCGGACACGGCATCGGCGATGTCGAGGGTTCCGTCATCGTCGAGGTCCCATGCATCCTCGCACACCGGTGCCATCGGCACTCCGAACAGACCATCGAGAATGAACACGGCGTCGCCGACATCGAACGACGCGTCACCGTTGGCGTCCCCGCGCACGAAGCTCCACTGCGCCTGGGTCGGCAAGGGACAGAGGAACGAACCGAGAAAGATGACGGACAGGACTCTCATATCACCGCCTTTCGG
>JAGQRC010000804.1 GCA_020425835.1 Planctomycetota bacterium
CTCGCCCGTACTCGTGGCGCATGGTCTTGCGCCGCGAACCGAGCACCTGGTTCGGGCTGGCGATCGGTGCTTGGATCATCCACCAACTGATCGCGGCTCGCCTCCACTACAACGGAAGCCTCTCCGACATTCCCGTCTCCTACCTCGGACTGACCCCGGCACTCCTCGCCTCCGCCGCGCACCTCGCGTCGACGTTCCTCAAGAAGCGCACCACGCTTCTCGAGCGGCCGGCCGAGTCGACCGCTTGATTCGGTCCCACGGATGACGGCACGCGAGTCGGGTCGACCCGAGCACTACTTCGACGCGAAGGTCGTCGCCGACTACGACCGGCGGTATCGCGGAGGTTGGGGTCGCTGGAAGCACCGACGGAAGCTGGCACAGCTTCGCCGGTGGCTCGCTCCATCGGAGCCCGTTCTGGAGGTTGCCTGCGGTCCGGGGAGGCTCGACGCAGCGTTCGACGACGCGACGTCCATCCACGTCGATCTGTCTCCCGAGATGTTGGCGCGGTATCGCCGACAGAACCCGTCGGCACGACTGGTTCGCGCCGACGCCTCCCATCTTCCGTTCTCGGACGGTGCGTTCGACGCCGTCGTGTCGATCCGTTTCGTCTCTCACCTGCGGGGGGAGTATCGGCGACGCGTCCTCGCGGAGCTCGCGCGCGTCTCACGCGATCGAGTGATCATCGACGGCCGTCACCTCTACAACCTCCGTTACTGGTCGCGCTGGTTTCGGCGACGACTAGGACTGGCGCGGGCCGACAAGCTGCGTCATACGTTCGCGGAATTCGAGCAGGAACTGCGGGAGTGCGGCCTCGAGCTCGTCGCGCGTCGATCCATCGCGTGGGGACTCTCGGGTCGCGTGCTCCTCATGTCGAAGGTCCTCCCGCGTTCGGTGGATGCGCCGGCGCCCCCCCCCACACGAGTGGAGACGACGAGATGATCTGGGCATTGATGTCGATCGGTCTCTGGCTCCAACCGGCGAGCTCGCCCGTCACCGGTGAACCCGTGTCGCTGTTCGCAAAGTCGGATGTCGAGTCGACGGCCGCGGAGGAGACGGAGACCATCGAACGGACTCCGGGACTCGGCACGGATCCGGAGGCGCTCGAGTTCTCGTTCGGGCTGTTCACGGGCCGCGAGCGGAGCGGCAAGCCGGAGGACATCAGCGGTTTCCGGTTCACGCTGGGGCAACGATTCTGGTTGGAGAAGCTGTTCCTGCGCGGATCGTTGAATGGGTACTACCTCAACGATATCGGCAAGGATGCTCTGGCCGTCGGGTTCGACCTCTCGTTCCGTTGGTACGAACCGATCACTCCACGCTGGCGACTCTATGCGGAACTCTCGGGCGGGGTGTTCGTCGGGAACCACAAGTTTCCCCAGGGCGGAACCGAGGCCAACTTCACCTACCACGGCGATCTCGGAGTCTCCTACCGGCTCTTCGAGCCCACCTGGGTAGACCTCGGGATCGGTTTCGTCCACGTCTCGAACGGCTTCGTCAAGGGCCGCAAGGCCAATCCCGGCTCCAATGGATTCTGGGTCTACGCCGGGCTGACCGTGCCGTTCTGACTCGCGATCACCGCGACGCGATCGCGGCGCTCACTTCACATCGAACTGAGCGTGGAGCGGCAGCCTCAGAATCGGCTGGTCGGGATCGTTGGTGTGGAACTCCGCGTGAGCGCGAGCCACGGGACGGTCCCAGAAGCGCGTGACTCGAATCGCGTACCGGAGCACGGTTCCCTCTCGCAGCGGGGACGGGCTCGACACGATGCTCACCGGTTCCACTTCGAAGGCCGTCGTGTCACCGATGACCTGGACTTCGGTCACTTCGAACTCGAACTCGGGATCCATCGCCACGAGATCGATCGTCCGCTCGACGTTGGAACCCGCGAGCAGACGTCGCGTGTCGTCGCGACGAAACGCGACGTTCGCCGCCGGTCGGAACTCGATGTGGGCGAACCGCTGGATCGACACCGGGAGCAGGAAGGACCGTCCGGCCCCCTCGACGCGTACGTGGACATCGAGGAAGTCCTGCGTTCGAGCCGGCTTCGGATAGACCGGGAGTCGCAGGCGGAAGCGGTACCGCTCACCGGGCACGATCGGCTCGATGCCCAGGACTCGGAACCGGGACTTCGAGCTCTGCGCCGCCTCGATCTCGATCGGCGAGTCGATCCCGCGCACGAGTTCGACGACGACGTCGATCTCTCGGTCGTACAGGCCATTCAGCTGGACGATCGATCCACCGAGCGGCTCGAGGAGACCGATCACCGTCCAGTCGATCGGGAGCTGGCGGCGAGAGCCCGTGGCGTCGTTGCAGTCGACGATCAGCGCCTTCTGATGCAGTCCAGGAGAAAGTCGCGCGGTCCGCACCTCGAGG
>JAGQRC010000805.1 GCA_020425835.1 Planctomycetota bacterium
GTCAGAGGATCGCTCCCCGGCGTGAAGAGGGAGCCGAGCAACGCAATCGCATCCGAGATGTCATAGCTCCCGTCCGCATTGGCATCGCCGCGGACGAAGGCCGGCTCGACACTCGCGCAGTCCGTCGTCGCTCCACCGAAGACGCAACCATTGCCCTGTTGGCAGAAGGAGATGCAGAACGGATCGAGCGTGCCCTGCACTCGAACGTAGTCGCCGACGCCATACCCCGCAGTGTCGACGATGTAGAGCCCGCCGAGGTCGGACTGGAACAGCACGCACTCGACACCCTGAACCAGGAAACCACATTCGTCGAACCCCTGAGCCTGGGCAACCGACGGTTGGAGAACCGAGAGCACGGCAAGGAGAACGCTGGTCGTCACGAAGCGTGGCATGTGTCCCGCCTTTCTCACGAGTGGACACAGTGTAGGCGCCACCCGGAGCCCCGACGAGCGAGTTGTCCGGGAGAAAGTCGACTCTCGATCCCGAGCCTCGGGGTCACCCGACTCAGTCTCGGGTCTCGGTCCGCGCGACGAACTTCGCCAACTCCGCCGGGTCGTCGAACAGCAGCCAACGGGAGCGATCGATCCCCTCGAATGCCGCACTCCATCGCGGGCCGTCCGCCGTGTCCTCGGTGACCCGACGAATGGCGATGTGGATGTCACGATCGTGGTGCGCGCGGGCGATGGCGCCGTAGATCTCGGGATCCTGCTCCGCGCTGTCCCCGATCCACACGAAGCGTTGCTGCGGACTCCGGGCGAGCAGAGCCTCGAGGACCGCGCTCTTTCGCGCCTCCGGCGATGAGAAGAGCGACCAGAACGTGCGGTCCTTCGCGCGGAATCGTTGCAGGTGCCAACCTCCGGGCGGAAGCCCGGTCGCGTCGAAGAATGCGCTCAACTCGGGATACAGCTGCCAGGGCGAGGAGGACAGGTACTCGAAGCTGGCCCCGTCGTGGGCGAACCCTCGGTAGACCGCCGCCATACCGGGAATGGCCTCGAACTCCAGGAGAAAGGAGCTGCGCAGGAGCGCCCGCTTCGAGTGGACGTCGGTCCGCTTGATCGTGTCGTCGATGTCGCTGACGACGACCCACCCTTGCGCACCGACCCGCTGGATCCGTCCTGGGAAGCTCGGGCCTTCCTCGCCGCGACCGAGAACGCGGACGTCGATCCAGTCGGGCGCGCGCTCCGGACCCTTCGCCGCTGCCGGGACCTTCGCGATCCCTTCGAAGTGCCCACCGGCGTCCGATGCCGAGAGCGGATAGTCTCGCCCGTCGATCCGCACGCGGAGCCGCTTCCCCCGCTCGTTGTCGACGAGGAATGCCCGGGCCCGACGACGGAAGATCGCCGCTTCGGAGGCGGCCCGCGGGTCGCCGTCCGCCGGTTCATCGTCGAGCTCGAGCACGCGACGCAACATGGACAGCGCGCCGCGGCGCCAGAGGGAATCGTCCTCCCACTCGAAGATCCAGCCGTGAACCGGCACCTCCCAGAACCGGGCTTCGCCATCCTCGGTGCGCTCCGTCACCAGGCGCGCGGTGGTCGGGAACACGATGACCGACTCGTCGCTGCGGATCCGCGAGAACGAATCGTCGGACATCGGTTCACCGCTCCGCGGTTCGAGGAAGGACATCGCCGTGCCCGGTGCGTCGACCGCATCACTCGGCACCGCGAGGAGGGCGACGAAGGAGAGGGACAGCGCGACGCACCACGCCGGAGCTCGGGATCTCGAACGACCTCCCCCGAGTCCGCCGATCGATCTCGACCCCGTTCCTCGGCCTCGTCGCTCGGCCACCATCAATGGGCTCCCTCCAGTTCGACCTCCAACTGGTTGGCCGCCGCCGAGACTCGCGACGTCGCGGGTCGATCCCGCGGCCACCACTGTCGGAATCGACCCAGCTCCTTCATCGCCGCATCCCGTTCCCCCGACTCCGCCGTCTTCCGGATCCGTTCGAGCCAGATCAGGTAGGTGACCTCCGGCCAGTCGACCACGCGGAGGTTGGCATCCACCCAGCGCCCGGGCGAGAGGTACTCGAGGGCGATCGCTGGGTCGTGCTCATCGCGCGCGAGTCTCAATGCACTGAAGCGGTGATGCCAGCGCAGGTACTCCGACACCGGTCGCTCCGTCAGCGGGACGATCGCGTAGGGATCGGCGTCGACGTACTCCAGCAGGAAGAGGGTCTTGGGATGCTGGGCGTCGTGATCCCGGGCGTTGTTCAGGGCGACCTTCGCCGCAGCGCGGTCCCCGGACAACATGTGGATCGCCGCGCGCAGACGCTCCCCCTGGCCCCGATCGAACCAGGGCGACAATCGTCCAGCGAGCTCGAGCGCGTCGCGGAAGTGTCCCCCGATGGCGAGCGCCATCGCGGTCGTCGCG
>JAGQRC010000806.1 GCA_020425835.1 Planctomycetota bacterium
GGGCCTACACGGGCGTGGCGGGGGCGGTGGGGATGGTTGTGGGAGGTGTTTCCCGCTCGACGCTCGGGTCCGGGCCGCGGGGTGCCCGCAGGCGTGCGGCGATGTCCAATGTTGTCGCGCTAGCGTTGCCCCCGGGGCTCCGCGTCGAAGCCAGGAAACGCTAAGGGGCCGGACCCGACCGTCGAGCGGGCAACACCGTCGCTCCCTTCAGCAACGGTCTATTCTACACGCCGCATTTCGACCCCTCTGACGTCACGCTCCTTCGACGACAACGCACTCATCCACCACCGAGCTCACCCCTATCGAACAACGCACGTCCTGCGGAACACCAGCCGCGCTGACGACAACACGGATTCGTCCGTAGGGTCTTCCCATTTCGGGTCGGTCTCAGGGACCCTGTGCTCGCACTCCGACCTGCTGTTGGGGTGAGGGAACTCCAGCAAGGTCCCGCGAAGCGGTTCCGACAGTCCATGATCTTCGAGAGGGTGAGGTTTTCCATGAGACGGGTGTGGATCGTGGTCGCGACGGTGGTGGGTGGGCTTGCTCTCGGTTCATCGGCGTCGAGGGCGGCGGCGGGCGACGGTGGAGTCGTCGCGTCGACGCCGAAGGAAGGGACGTCGGCAAGCGCGGATCGAGAGGTCCCGCCCGTCCCCGTGGATCTCGTGAGTGCGGAGTCCCGCGCACTTCTCGAGGAAGCATGGACGAAGTTCCTCGGAGGGGAGTGGAAGGTGGCGCAAGCTTCGTTCAAGGAGTGCGCTCGGTCCGCGGTGTCGACCGAGGCGAAGAAGGAACTCCTGGAGTTCTCGGCTGCGTGTCGGTCGGCGGAGCGAGCTTTCGCTCCCATCGGAGAACTCGTGGAGAAGAAGAAGTGTCAGGCGGCCCGGAAGAAGCTCCTCGAGCTCCAGGAGTCGAAGCCGGCGAAGAGGCTGTCGTTCCAGCTCGCGGGCCTCCAGCGTCAGGTGCAGTCTGCGCTCTGCGTGTTCTCACGGGACTTCGACCCAGGGTCGGACAAGATCCGGTCGTCCTCGGCACAGAAGCGATCCGATGCGCACTCCGGGGATCACGTGAAGGTTTGGAAGCCCTTCGTTGCGCAAGGTGTGGGCCGCCACCCGAGCGAGTTTTCGACGACAGTTCTGACCTCGTTGTTCTCGGAGCACCTGGCCGAGACGAAAGTGGTCTCGTACTGGATTCGTCCCTGCCAGGAGGACACTCGTTTCAAGGTGTTCCTGGACGACAACAATACGGTCGACGGGCCCTTTCTCACCGACAAGGGACTGGTCCTGGAGACTGCAGCTCCCAAGGAACATTGGACGGAAGTGCGGATCGACCTGACTCGAATCCCGCCCGCGAGCAAGACCGGGGTCGAGTTGAGCAAGGTGTGCTCACTGAAGATCCGGGTCCTCAACCCCATCACCGCTCAGGAGATTTGGGTCGATGACATCGCGCTCGAGAGACCGTAGTCCTCGTCCCACAGGCTACCGGTCGACCGCGTTCTGCATGGCGCGGAGCCAGGTGTGATACCGCTTGATGATCGGTTCGCCGAGCCACCCGTCGGTCGGCACCTTCGAAGGAGGCGGCGACGTCCAATCGCTCGGTCGCTCCACGGTGAGAAAGGCCAGTCCCCGGACCGTCGCTTCGGGATCGTCTCGCCGTTGCACCGACAGTCCGGTGACCGTCGCGAGGCGCCCCAATAGGCGCTGCGATCGCGAGAGTCCACCCATCGCCTCGATCGTGCGAATCGGAGTATGCGCGCCGAGCGCCCGCAAGTTTGCGGCGACGGCGAAGACGATGCTCTCGGCCACCGCCGCGAGCCGCGCGGTGGGGGATCCGTCGCCGATGAAGGCCGACGGAAAGTCCGCGATCCAGTGCGGCGAGCCGAGACCGGAGACTCCGTTGAGGAAGAGGGGTGGATCGCCGGTTCCATCGAGCCAGCGATCGAGGTCCTGCGCGTCCCAGTTCTCGATCCCATCTCGTTCCGCTTCACCCGCGATCGCCGCAGCCGCGCCATTGACCACACCCTCCCATACCGTCGTGCGATCCGCGGCGATGCTGGTCAGGAAACCGACGGGGGCTCGTCCTTCGGCGACGACTTGGATGAAGGCTCCCGTTCCCAAGTTGACGGACGTCGTGCCGATCGCGGGCGTCCCGGATGCGAAGATCGCCGCGCCCTGGTCTCCGGTGACCGTCGTGAGTGGGATCGCCCCGACGGAGGTTTCGATCGAGCCGAACGGGGAGTGCGTGGGAACACACCGGGGCAGCAGAGCGGAGTCGATCCCGAACGCGTCGAGGAGCACTCGATCCCAATCGCGGGAGTCGAGGTTCCAGAGCAGTGTCCGTTGCGCATGGGATGGATCGACGCGAGGTC
>JAGQRC010000807.1 GCA_020425835.1 Planctomycetota bacterium
TGCCACACTCCTCCGACCCGGCGATACACGTGCGCCGAGCCGGGCAGCATGCTGCTGAGCGCCTCGTCGGTCGGCGCGGCGCCTGCGACGACGACGTTGCCATCCTGGGAGATCGCGACATCGCGACCGAGGAAGTCGAAACCGAACGGTGAAGGCATGCTGAGCTTCTGATCGAGGACCCAGTTCCCGAGCACGCTCGTGTAGAAGTAAACGGCGCCGGAGGCGAACGCCGCGTCGCTCTCGAACATCGAACCGATCACCAGAGTGTTGCCGGCGACATCGAGCCCGCGGCCGAAGCCGCCACTGGAGAGCGCGGGAATCGGACCGAGGATCTGCGTCTCGCTCCAGGAGACGCCGTCGAACCGGAAGCTGTAGACCTGATCCACTGCTCCACCGACCACCACCCGGTTGTTCGAGTGGGCCACACAGGCGCCGAACCGGTCGTTCTCGGCGGCGTCCGACGCCGTCAGGATCGCGTCGAGCCCCCAGCCCGCCGTCGTCCGCCGAAACACCGCCACCGATCCCGCGTACTCGATGAGACCGGGGAGCCAGTCGAACGGGGCTGCACAGAGCGCGACGTCGCCATCGATGTCGACCTCGTAACCGAACAGGTCCACGTAGGACACGCCCGGCAGGGTCGAGACCTCGACCTGCGCATACGCGGTCGACGTCGTGATCAGTACCATGCCCAGGATTGCACACCGAACGGCCATGTCGCTCCTCGTCTTTCGTTTCGGGTCCGGAGACGTCGATCTCCGAGTCGAGTGAAGCGCACCCCCCCGCCGCACCTCTAGGACGCGAATTGCATGGCCAGAGCGAGACGCGAGTGCACGAAGTGCACTGCAGACGGCCGGGATTCACCCCCGTCGACCCGCGCGCGATGGTGGACGAGGTTGCGCGCACGGATCTCCGCGAGAGAATCGGCGCGGAGGAACGCGATCCCATGACGACCCCCCCGAGCCGATCCGGTCGCTCCCGCGACAGCTACCGCGCGCATCCCGACTCGACGCGACTCCAGTCGTACTGGAACGCCGCGTACGGATCCGGGCACCGTGTGCTGCGCCACGCGGTGCTTCCGGGCTACACGCTCACGATTGCCGAGTTCCCGGTTCGCCGCCGACCGGGCGACGCGCCCCATGCTTGCCGCTACCCCACGGTGGACATCGTGCTCCGCGGCGATGGCGTGGAGCGCTATCGAGGGGAGCAACGTCGCTGGAGCCCGGGCACGGTGCTGCCCTATCGCGCCGACGCCGAGTACTACACGGTCGAGCAGCCCGTCACCCCGAGGGTCTGCAAGGTGCGCGCGACCGGACGGAAGGTCGCTGGCGTCTCCGATGCGGTCCAACCCCACGACCACCATCGGCTGTCGCGGATCGCCCTGCGCATCTCTCGCACGTTGCACGACGGTTCACTCGCGGACCCGTTGACGTTGGAGTCGCTGTGCGAGGAGCTCTTCGCGCCGCCGGTGTCGACCCCATGGCCGCCGAGCTGGGGAGACCGGGTCGTCGACTACCTTCGAGCGCACTACCTCGATGCGACGCCCACCCTGGAGGAGCTCGGACGGATCGCGGGCGTCCACCCCAGTCACCTCGCGCGCGCCTTCCGCGCGTGGCAGGGCTGCACCGTCGGGGACTATCTGCGCCGGCTTCGGGTCGACGCCGCGACCCGACGACTGATGGCGACGCGCGAACCCTTGGCAGAGATCGCGCTCTCCGCGGGGTTCTACGACCAGAGTCACTTCGGCCGCCTGTTCAAGACCACTCATGGGGTGACTCCGGCCGAGTTCCGGAGGCAGTTCGGCCCGCCGATCCGTTGAGACGCCTCTCGTGCACTGACGCAGAAGCCTCCGAGAACCCGCTTCGGGCACGCCGGCTCGCGCCGCGAGCTGACGACCACGCGATGCCATGGCCGCAACTTGCCGAACCGCACCCGAAGCGACGCCCGTGCGGAGCCGCACGACGAAGTCGGCCCGAGGACGGTTCCGCGCTCGCCAGGCCCGGGTCGCATCGGTATCCCGAAAGATCTCCTCGCCGCACCATCCCCTCGACCCATCCTGGAGAGGACGTCCCGTGATCCGTCATCGACGAGTCGCCTCCAACCTCCTCGCTCCCTGTCTCGCGCTGCTCCTTCGGTCGAGCGCACTCACCGAGAGCCCGAGCGAGCCGCTCTGGGTCGTCGACGGCGCTCGCCGAGCGATCGTCGCGCCCGCGCTCGGCTCCGGCCCCACGGCGGAGATCGCGACCGAGTCGGGGTCGCTGGCGTTCGACCACCTCCTGCCGATCGGTACCGCCCTGGAGCGCACCGCGGCGCGACCGGTCGGTCACGGATCGCTGTGGGTCGTCGATGGGCTCCTGATCGTCG
>JAGQRC010000808.1 GCA_020425835.1 Planctomycetota bacterium
CAGCAGGTCGAACCCAATCTCGGGGTGCTTCTGCTCGCGCCCCCTGAAAATCAGCGTCACGAGGACCTTGTGGCCCTCCTCGAGGAACTTCTTGGCTCGCCGGAGCTTCACGTCGAAGTCGTGCTGCTCCGTTTTGGGCCGGAGCTTGACCTCTTTGCGCTTGTTGACGCTCTTCTTGCTGCCCTTTTGACGCTTCGCCAAGTTGTACTTGTACTTGCCGAAGTTCATGAGCTTGCAGGTCGGTGGCTCCGAATTCGGATCCAGCTCGACGAGGTCGAGATCGCGCTCTTGGGCCAGCTCCAGAGCAGAGGCGACGTCCAGAATTCCGAGCTGCCCCCCTTCTTCGTCGATCAGACGGATCTGCTCGGACGTCGGTCGAGTGATGACCTGCTGGCGATTCTTCTCCTTTATGCCTGCACTCCTTCCAGAGTGGTTGAACGATCGCCCCCGATCCGCGGTACCGCGAGGACTGCGGAAGCACTTGCGGGTCCGAATCCTCGCGTCATCGGCAACGCGAGCGCTTCCCGGAAGCCCACTGCTTTTCGGGGGTTCTATCGTGGTGATCGATCGGCCGGAGCTCCGGCTGAGGCGGAATTATAGGCGGGTTCGAAGATGAGGCGCAACGGCCTCTCCGGCGGTGCTTTCCGGAAGTTCCCCCGCGTCGGCGTGGGTCACGCCGACGCAACGTCCGATCGTTCCGGCAATCCCGCGCGAGTCTCCCCGGACCCCAGTGGCTCGGCCGCCAGGAGGGCCCATCGTCTTTCGGCGATGCCTCCCGCTCTCTCGATCAGGGCCTCGGCCCGGAGCCGAGCTCCGGCGCAGCTGGCAGCACGACCGATCAGCGCCTGACACAGCGCCTCGCGCAGGAGACTCCTGGCCTGGAAGCGAACGAGAGATGACGCTCCGAAGAGTCGAGTCGCGACGCGATACGCGGGCACGGCGAGCTCCGGGTGCCCTCCGTCCTCGAGCACCCGCGCCGCGAAGTAGGAGTGCCACGCGACCGAGACCGCCTCGGGCGCCGACTCACAGACGGCAATCGCCTCGGCGAGCGCCGCGCGTTTCGCTGCCGCGCCCTGTCGGACCTCGGCCTGGATGACGCGGATCTCGAGTCGCCAACCTTCGTCCTCGGGGCGCTCCATTCGGTTCGGCAGCTCGGGCCCTCGATGCGGGTCCGCCTCCGCGCGCGCGAGGCGACAGAGGTCTCCGTCGATCTCGGCACTGTCCTCGAAGTCCGCCTCTCCGCCGCCCAAGAGGTCGAGCACGACCCGGGTCGGCGCGTCCGAGCGTCCGCGAACTCGCAACGACTCGAGCGGTCCTCTCCGGAGCTGGAGGCTCCGCCAGAGCTCCGTGGTCTCCGGTGACAGCGCGGCGATGTCCAGTGCTCGGTCGAGCAGTCGGTGCGCAGCCGGGAGATGCCCATCGGCGAGGGCCTCCTCCACCGCCAGAGCCACGCTCGTCCTCGTCTGCTCGACGTCCCCCGTCGCGGCCCAGGTCTCTGCGATCCGTGCATGCGAGCCCTGAGCGCTCGATTGCGTGCTCAGGAACATTGCGAGACGACGCTTCCCTTCGCGCCAACGCTCGACCGTCGTCGCGTTCCGCACGGCGAAGTGGTCACGCAGTTCCTGGAACTCCAGGATCCCGTGACGCTCGACCAACCACCGCCCCTTCAACTTGGCGACGAGAGCAGAGACCGTATCGATGGGGACCTGCGCGACGGCCGCCACCGCCTCGATCGTCGCCTCCCGAGCCGCGACCCCGATCGCTTCGAGAACGCGACCGGCGGGACCCGAAGGAAGAAGCGACGGCCCCAAGTCGGCGCGCGGCCCCACCCACCATCGGCCTTCCGACCGCTCGACGATCTGACAATCGATCAGGGAACGAAAGAGCCGCTCGAGCAGCGACGGGCTCCCTTCGCACTCGCGCTCGAGGAGCGCCTCCACTTCCGCGGGCGGTCGCCAATTCCCCAGACGGTGGCCCCACCATCGATCTTGCGACTCCGGATCCAACTCCCCGACGCAGAGCCGATCGGCCCATCCCGGCCATCGCTGTGAAGCTCGACTCGCGCTCTGCTCTGTGGCCAATGCGAGCCAGTGAACCGCCGCGGGCTCGCGAGCATCGAGCGCCGCGCAAGAGTCGAGAGCCGGCGCAAGAGCCTCGGTGATCTCGGGACCGTTGACCACGATCAACAGCGGCACGTCGTCCGACACTCGACGCAGCCAGTCGACGAAGCGAGAAAGGTCATCGGCGCTCGGCTCAAGACCGAGCCCACGCTTCTGGTCGATCTGGAAGGCACTCTGCTGAGTGAGTCCGGCATCGATGAGCGCCCGAGGCGTGGCGACCTCCGCGATTCGAGCGGCGAGC
>JAGQRC010000809.1 GCA_020425835.1 Planctomycetota bacterium
CGCCGGCGAGCTCGACCACTCGGCGCGAGTCGTGGAGCGACGTCGGGGTCGATCCGCGCACGACGATCGCCTTGAGCCGTTTGGATCCCATCACCGCGCCGAGCCCACCGCGACCTGCGTGACGACCTTCGTTGGAGATCGTCGCGTAGCGCACGCCGTTCTCCCCGGCGATCCCGATCGCCGCGACCCGTCCGCGATCCGCGAGTGCTCCTTCGGCCTCCGCTGCGGAGCGACCCCAGAGATCGGTCCGCTCGAGCGCGCCGTCGACCCAGATCGATGGCGTCGCGCACGCCCCGACGAAGACCAGCGCGTCGAAGCCGAGCTTCTTCCCCGCGATCGCGAAGTGAGAGCTCGACAGCGCGTCGGTGATCATTCCGGTCAGCGGCGACTTCGCGACGACCGCGAACTTCGCCGATGTCGTCAACGGAGTACCGACCAGCGGCGAGAAGGCGAAGATCAGCGGCGCCTCCGGGGCGAGCGGATCCGCATCGACAGGACACTCGCGATGCAGCAACCACGCTCCGAGACCCACGCCGCCGATGACTCGCCGGAGCACCGACGCGGGGATCGCGATCGTCGACGCCGTGCCCGTCGAGAGATCGACGCGGAGGTACTGTCCGTGGTAGCCGTGCACCGGGCCGAGCCCTTTCGATGCGGAACGTGCGATGGAGTCGCGACCGACGAGTTCGGGGCCGCCTCGACGACAACTTGGCATCCTGCGGCGCATCTCTGCCGCTTCGACCGCGCCGTCGTCGCGAGATCATCAGTGTATCCACCCATACACTCTCGAGACGGGATCCTCGTGGGGATCCGCGAACGATCCGGGCTCTACCCCCCGGCCGCCGCATCCATCACCACGACGTGCTCGCCCGGTCCGATGGGGACGCCGGGATCGCGAACGAAGTCTCGGCCTCCGATCGAGACGAGGAACTCGGCGGGAAGATCCGAGCGCCCTTCACGGACCAACCCCAGGTTGGGGCACGCGTGACCCGCGGCGCGGAGCACCTCGCCAAGGAGACCGTAGCCGGCTTCCAGGTGGTCGACGCCGGCCCGTTGACGCGCGAGTCCGTACAGCTCGACGACGACCGGCGCCGGAGTCGCTCCGCGCTCGGCGTGATCGGCGGCCACCGCGGTGAGGTAACTCTCCGGGGTGTTCAGATTCTCGAGGCTCCGTCGATCGACCAGATCGTCCTCGCGGATCGCCACGAAGTCTCCCGCTTGCAACAGGAAGAGCGGTCTTCGCCGCTCCTCCCGGAGCAGTCGATTCGCTGCGTCGGCGAGGCGCGTCTCGTACACCGCGGACAACGACTGGACGAAGCCGTCCACCTCGGGCGCCGCGCACTTGCCGTGCGAGGCCATGGCACGCACGAACTCCGGGGTCAGGAAGGGCGCATCGGTGCTGGTGACGTAGGCGAGGGGCTTCGTGATGATCTCGAGGGCTTCCCGGATCCCAGCCAGGGGGCCGAGGTGAGGCTCGCGGTCCCGCACGACTCGCGGAGCGACGTCGGCGGAGAACTCGGGAAGATGCGAGTCGGCGGAGGTGACGATGACGATGTCATCCGTCACCTCCGCCAACACCGAGACGACGTGTTCGATCAGCGTGACCGACCGCCAGGGCAGGAGCGCCTTCGCGCGACCCATCCGTCGGGATCGGCCGCCACAGAGGACGACGCCGGCGAGCTCCCGAGGCATCGGAACCTCAGCCGCTCTTCTTCTCGGCGAGGCTCTTCAGGTTGCCGAGTCCCTTCTCGAACTCGGCACCCATGGCCGAGTCCATCATGAGGCCGAAGTAGCGCGCCCACGGCGCGCTCCCCATGCTCCCGGCATTGGTCATGGTGACCTCGACGCCGTTGTCGACCCGCTTCAGCGAGAGGTGGCACTTCGAGACGGGGTAGTCCTCGAAGCGGAGGTCGTACGCGATCCCGGACTTCGGATCGGCGTCGGTGATGAGGAGACTCCCGTTTCCGCTCGAGTCCCCGGTCCAGCTCCACTTCGAGTCCTTGCCGACTTCGGGACCGGTGTACTCCGACTTCATGTCCTCGTACCGCTCCTTCGTCCACGGGCTCCAGTCCTGCCAGCGCTTCAGGTTGGCGATCATGGGATAGATCGTGGCCTCGTCGCTCTGGATCACGACCGAACGCGACACTTCGTAGTCGCTCGGCAGCAGGTAACCCCCGAGCAGGATCAGCCCGATCAGGACGATCAGCCCGATGACGATCTTCTTCATCGATCACTCCTCGTTTCTTTCTGACTTCGATCGACAGGGAAGCCGCCGATTCTCCGTCAACCGCGAACCGGTGTCTAGCCGGGATCATGCACGAGCCGGCTTACTGCGAAGGCGCAAGACGCTGTCCTT
>JAGQRC010000810.1 GCA_020425835.1 Planctomycetota bacterium
TTGGGTCGTGATGAAGGCCATCGCCAAGGATCGCCGCTTGCGCTACTCCTCCGCCTCGGAGCTCGCGGCCGACCTGCGGCGCTATCTCGACGACGTGCCGGTGTTGGCCGGACCTCCGCGCGCCTTCTACCACGTGCGGAAGACGATCTGGCGGCATCGGTGGGTCGCGCTCGCGATCGGCGCGACGGTGACCGTGTTGCTCGTCGCCGGCGCGTTGGTCCTCCAGTCACGCACCGAGGAGTCGACGACTCGAACGCTGCTCGAGGCGCTGTGGCGAGACCTCGAGGTCCTCGCGTTGGAGTCGGCGACCGAGCGTCAGTCCGTCGCGGTCGGCGATCTGTGGCCGGCGCTCCCCTCGGAGATCCCGCGCTTCGAGGAGTGGCTCGAACGGAGCTCCCTCCTCACCGATCGGGTCGCGGAGCTCGAACGCCGGCTCCTCGACGACAACGGGTTGCAGGAGTTCCTCGGCACGCAGGACGATACCGCACGATCCGTTCGCCACTACCTGCGCCAGGGCATCGAGGAACGTCTCGCACAGCTGCGGGCGCTGCGCGAGAACGTCGACGAGGTGGAGCGACGCGCGGCACTCGCCCGCGAGACGGAACGGGTGACGCTGGCCGAGCACGGCGATCGTTGGCGCGCCGCGATCGCTTCGATCTCCGATCGGCGAGAGTGTCCCTCGTACCATGGCTTGGTCATCGCTCCCCAGGTCGGCCTCGTTCCGCTCGGGCGCGACCCTCGCTCCGGACTGCACGAGTTCGCCCATTGGCAGAGCGGAAGGATTCCTCGTCGCGACCTCGAGTCGCAGGAGCTGATCATCGAGCCGGAGTCGGCGTTGGTCTTCGTGCTGATTCCCGGCGGCGAGTTCACGATGGGCATCGACCCGTCGGTCCGTCGTCCCGACATCGTCGTCTATCAGCTCTACGGGCCTCCGGTGCGCCGTGAGCTCGATCCCTACCTCATCTCGAAGTACGAGATGACCGAAGCGCAGTGGGCGCGGTCGATCGGTGAACCGCCGGGCGGGACCGCGCGGTTCGGGGACGACGACGAGCCGAACCCGATGCGACCGGTCTCGTTCGTCTCCTGGGTCGATGCCCACACCGGCTTGCGCCGTCTCGGGCTCGAGATCCCGACCGAAGCGCAGTGGGAGAACGCCGCGCGCGCCGGAACGACCGACGTCTGGTTCACGGGGGACACGGCCGCGAGCCTCGAGGGATACGCGAACCTCGCCGACCAGTCTGCCTCCGGTAAGCTGCGCTTCGAGCTGGAGCGGTTCGAGCCTTGGGACGACGGCTTCGCCTGGTCGGCGCCGATCGGGTCGTTCTCACCGAACCGGTACGGGCTGCACGATGTCACCGGCAACGTCCACGAGTGGTGCCGGGACGTGTTGGGCGTCTACGCCCATCCCTTCCTCCCCGGAACGGGCGAGATCCAGGGAGATCGTCCCGACCAACGCGTCGTGCGCGGTGGGAGCTTCGCCGGGCTCGCCCGCAACTCCCACATCGCCTTCCGGATTCCGCAACCGATCGACGCCCGAGTGCGCTCGGTCGGGATCCGACCCGCGCTCCGGGTGCGCTGATTCAGAAGCGAAGCTCACCGAACAGGTACGGCCCCTGGAGGCGCAGGTTCCAGGTCGCTTGGTCGTTGGTCTCCTCGACGTTCAGGTCCATGACCCGGTAGCCGACGCCGATCCGGAAGATGTCCGCGATCCCGATTCCAGCTCGGGCCTGGGCATCGACGAAGTGTCCGTCGAGGTCGAACTGATCGTTGATCGCGATGCCGAACGCTTCCGCTTCGCCGAAGATCGAGAGGGCCTCCGTGATCCCTTGGTCCAGAGTCACCGTCGCCCCGACCACGGGGAACGGCGTGTCGATCTCGTCGTCGACGGTCATGGTCAACGGGATGATCCCGGTCGACTCCCCGGTCAGCTCGCCGGCCAGTCGAATGTAGCCGACGCCGAGGATCGCGCCGACGGCGACGGGTCCCGCGCCGATGAGCCCGAGCTTGAGCTTGCCGACGGCGTAGTCGAGGTCGACCTCACTGAAGAGATCCCCGGTCAACTCTTCCCCGTCGAACTGGATCGGAATCGACAGCGTGTTCGATCCCTCGTAGTTCGCGGTGAAGTAGGTGCCCTCGACGGTGAGGGGACCGGCCGAGACGAAGGCTCGGAACTCGGGGATGCGCTCGTCGCCGAGATCGAGGGTGTCCTCGGCGTCGATCTCGGTCCCCAGGAGACCGGTGATGTCATCGCTGAAGTCCCCGCTGAGCTCGGGGGCCCAGTAGGAGACCGAAGCACCGCCGACGTGGACGTCGTAGAGCTTCGCGCAACCGCCCAGCGGCAGTACGAGCACGGCC
>JAGQRC010000811.1 GCA_020425835.1 Planctomycetota bacterium
TCGATCCGTGAGACGCGCCAGCCGTAGCTCGCCAGCTTGATGCCGAGGTTCCCGAGATCGCTGACCCGGTGGACCCAGGTGTCCGACTGGATCTTGTTGTGGTCGATGATCACCGTGAGCTCGGCGCCGAAACGGTGGTTGATCGTCGGCTGGAGCGACTCCCAGAACTGTCCCTCCTGGAGCTCGCCGTCGCCGGTGAGGACGAAGGCGCGATCATCCCGGCCGTCGAGACGCGCCGCGTGGAGCATGCCGCGCGCCTTCGAGATACCCATGCCGAGCGAGCCGGTGTTGGTCAACACGTGCGGCGTTCCGACGTCGGGATGCCCGGGCAGCCCATCGATCCGACGCAGTCGATGCAGGAGCCCCTCACCCAGGAGCCCGAGACCGATCAGCACGGCGTAGAGCGCCGGCGCGTCGTGCCCCTTCGATGAGAACGCGAGATCGCGAAAGCCGTCAGCCGGATCGTCGGCGCGCCGCAATCCCTCGAGGTGGATCCACGACACGAGCTCGAGGCAGCTGAAGCTGGTCCCGATGTGACCCGACCCCGCCTGCTTGATCATGCTGAGCGTGTTGAGACGCGCGAGCGCCGCGAAGGCACGGACGCGACCGACGACGTCGTCGGAAGAGAGGACTCGGTCGAAGACGGACTTGGGGACGAACTGGAGCTCCATGACTGCTTCCTGCTTCTGAATCTCGCGTCGAGAATCTCCGCGCCGGGAATCCCGCCGCCGCGGAGGTTGCGATGTCGATGGTCGCCGATCGGCCGTTCGGATCAACGCCAATCGGTCGATGGGATCGTCCTCGGCCTCAGCGACACCATCGGCCCGTGACGCGTGTCAGCCCCACGGGGTCTCCGCGATCGCCGGCAGCGGGACGCTCCCCGCCGCCACGGCCCGTTCCGCGCGATCGAAGTCCTCGGGGTCGTTGATGTCGAACCCCTCCCACTCGTCGGTCCGGAACGGGAGGACGGTCTCCCCGGCGATCGTCCGCTGCTCGAGCACGACTCGGGTCCAAGCGATCTCGAGGCTCGCGTTCTGCACGAACACTTCGGGAAGCGACTGGGTCGGGCTCGAGTGCCACGGCTGCTCGCGGGGACCGAACGGCAGCAACGGCAGCAGTCGATCACCGCGGATCACCCACATCTTCCCGGGGTGCTGCTTCACCTTCTCGACGGCGCGCAACGAGTCGACGGCGCGCCCCGACTCGACGAAGCTCCGCCAGGCGCGGCGGATCGTGTCCGGCTGCCGGAACGGGCTGGTGGGCCGGAGGATCGAGTAGGCCTCCGGCAACACGCGATCGCGCTCCAGGCTGCGGAGCAGATGCTCGATCCAATCGATGTCCGGCGAGTGGTCGGCCGCGAACTCCGCCGGGCGGAGGAACGGGACCTCCGCCCCGTAGTGACGGGCGATCGCCGCGATCGGCTCGGCGTCGGTGGAGACGATGACCCGCTCGAAGACACCGCTCGCCCGCGCGGCCGCGATCGTGTACGCCAACAGCGGGTGCCCACCCAATCGGAGCACGTTCTTGTCCCGCACCCGTTTCGAACCGCTGCGGGCGGGGATCAGGCCGACGACGCGCGGGCTGCGGTCGACGACCATTACCCGGTCAGGTCCTCGCGACGGATCGGGCTGTCCTGGGCGAGCGCACGGCGCAGCTTGAGGCCCATGATCTTGTCGTACTCGTACGGCATGAGGCCCTCGCCGCCCGGGCTGCGCACCGCGACGACCTCCGGCGAGAGGACATCGCCCTCGCGCAGGTCCATGGAGACGACGAGCTGCTTGCCCATCTTGACGCGGGCCGGCTCCTCGGACGGATGGACGCGCTTCTGGCCATCGCCCATCGCTTCGCGGGTCCGCGTCAGGTCGCGCACCATCTTCTGGAGTCCGAGCGGCTCGAGGCTGAAGGCGTGGTCGGTGCCCTTCATCGCGCGGTTGAGCGTGAAGTGTTTCTCGACGATGCGCGCGCCCAGCACGTAGGCGACGACGGCCATCGCGATCCCGTTGTCGTGGGCGCTGAGGCCGATCACCGTGTTGGGGAACTGCGCGCGGAAGGTGGAGATCACCTTGAGATCGAGTTCGTCGAAGCGCGCCGGATAGCCAGCGGTGCACTGGAGGAGCGCGACCTGCTGGTTGTGCTCGGCGGCCGTCTCGAAGGCGCGACGGACGTCGTCCATCGTCGCGGCGCCGGTCGAGATGATCATCGGCTTGCCGATCTTCGCGACGTGGCGGATCAACGGCGTGTTGCGGATGTCCCCCGACGCCAGCTTGTAGGCCGGCATGGCGAGCCCGGCGAGGAAGGCCGCGCTGCGGGTGTCGGACGCGGTCGAGAAGAAGGCGATCCCGAGCTCGCGGCA
>JAGQRC010000812.1 GCA_020425835.1 Planctomycetota bacterium
TCGGCCATTCACTGGTCGCATGGAGCTGTATCGCCGTCACCGTGGTCTACGTCGTGGCGATGCTGAAATGGGGCATCCGTCGATTCAGCTTCCTCGGCAACCTCGGAGCCGAGACCGGGACCGGAGAAGACGTCCGACGCGCCAGCGTACTCGTCGGACATTCCGGCCGGACGGTGACCCCGCTCCGCCCGGCGGGTGTTGCGCTCATCGAAGGGGCGCGGTACGACGTCGTTTCTTCCGGAGGATTCATGGCCTCCGGGGCGCCGATACGCGTGGTCGAAGTGTCCGGCAATCGCATCGTCGTGAACGACGACGACACCGCCCCTCCCACCTCTTCCGAGAGGGCAACGACTCCTGAAACGGAGGCCTGACGTGTTTCTGATCGCTGAGACCGAAACCTGGAAGATCGCGCTCCTCGTACTCACCGGTTTCCTGGTGGTGCTCGCTTTCATCTTCTTCCTGACCTTCGGCCGCCTCTACATCCAGGCGCTCTTCTCCGGGGTCCGCACACCGATCTCCGAGTTCGTCGGCATGGCGTTCCGGAAGGTCAAGCCGCAGGTCATCATCGATTCGCTGATCATGGCGACGAAGGCTGGACTCACCGACACGCCGCGCGACAAACTCGAAGCCCACTATCTCGCTCGCGGAAACGTCCGACGGGTCATCCAAGCTCTCGTCGCCGCGAACAAGGCGGGGATCCCACTCAACTTCGATCAAGCCGCCGCAATCGACCTCGCGGGACGCGACGTGTACGAGGCAGTGCGGACCAGCGTGCAGCCGAAGGTGATCGACTGCCCGAACCCGAATCTCGGGCGACCGACCGTCGACGCTGTGGCCGGAGACGGGATCCAGCTGCGGGCCAAGGCGCGGGTCACCGTCCGTACCAATCTCTCCCGGCTCGTCGGAGGGGCCACGGAGGAGACGATCATCGCACGCGTCGGCGAAGGTATAGTCACCACGATCGGCTCCGCGCAAACGCACAAGGCTGTCCTCGCGAATCCCGACACGATCTCGAAGGTCGTGCTCGAAAAGGGGCTCGATGCCGGGACCGCGTTCGAGATCCTGTCGATCGACATCGCGGATGTGGACGTCGGTGAGAACGTCGGCGCGAAGCTCCAGGCAGAACAGGCCGAGGCCGACAAGCGAGTCGCTCAAGCGCAGGCCGAGAAGCGCCGCGCATTGGCCGTTGCGCTGGAGCAGGAGAAGATCGCCGACGTCGCAGAGGCTCGCGCGAAGCTGGTGCTCGCCGAGGCCGAGGTGCCGTTGGCGATCTCCGATGCATTCCGCAACGGGAACCTCGGAGTGATGGACTACTACCGCCTGCGGAACATCCAGGCCGACACCGCGATGCGCCAGAACATCGCCGAGCCGGAGAAGGGAGATGACAGTTGAGGGACCTGATCGACGCCCTCTTCCGAGACTTCAATACGGTCATCATCCTGGTCTTTCTGGCGCTGCCCCTCCTGCGGGTCCTGGTGACCGTGCTCGGGAAGATCGCCACCCGTCTCCGGCGAGCGGCCGAGGCTCAGGCGGCGGCACCGTGGGAGTCGGTCGATCCACCCGAGACCAGGATCGAGGAGCCCACCAGACCTGTCGTCGTCGCCGGACAGCCCGGTTCGGCGGGGCGGTCAGCGCCCGTGACCGCGCCTCGTCCAGCGCCACAACCCATCGAGTCGATGTCGGACCTGCGCGACCTCCTCGCCAAGATGGCCGGAGCCCCCGCGACGAAGCAGCCTCCGACACCGCCCCCCCCCCCGCCTCGATCGCGCGAGGCGAAGTCGTCCGAGCGAAAGCGCGGAGCCGAACTCGTCCACACGAAGTCGACTTCCGCATACGACGTTTCGACCGACGCCTACCGGATCGCCGATGACGCCTACCGGATCGCCGACGACGCCTACGCGGTGGGTCGACGCCGTCACCGTCGACACCGCCTGGTCGGCGCCACACGGCGTCGCGATCTTCGCCGTGCTCTGATCTGGCGGGAGCTCCTGGCGCCACCGATCGGTCTGCGCGATCGCGCCGGAGACTCCTAGGAGTCGGTTGAGAGCCTGTTCCGGCCCGGGCCCCGCGCGATGATCGCGGCTCTTTCGTCTTGCGCGCCGAACCGGATCGCGTAGCATTTCGACGCCATGCCGGAGTGGCGGAATCGGCAGACGCGCTAGATTCAAAATCTGGTGCCTTCGGGCGTGTGGGTTCGAGTCCCACCTCCGGCAGTATCTCCCGCTCGACGCTCGGGTCGCGGTGTTTCCCGCTCGACGCTCGGGTCTCGGTGTTTCCCGCTCGACGCTCGGGTCTCGGTGTTTCCCGCTCGACGCTCGGGTCCCTCTCCGTGGGGAGTGCGACTTCGAGGCGG
>JAGQRC010000813.1 GCA_020425835.1 Planctomycetota bacterium
CTCCGCGAGATCGCAGGGAAGGAGGAGGCTCAGGATCTGCTCTTGGAGATCCTGGGGATAGACGAGCGCAATCGGGAGGAGACCGATGCGGCGGCGGCGATCCAGCGGCTGCGCGAATGGCGACCCGAACTCTGGGAGCCGCGGCAGCCACGCGACTCGTTCCTGCCCATCCGCGATGAGGTGATCGTCGGATTCAGCCCCGCGTTGCGATTCTCGAAGTCGCTCCTCGACGAACTGGAGAAGATCGCCGAAGCGGACGACAAGGAACTGGACCAGACGGCGCTGCGGGCGATCTATCCCCACCACCCCCCAACCGATCCGGCGGACGACCCAGAACCGTCCGACGCTCCACTGATCGAGCTGACCCCGCTCAACCCGGAACAGCGCCGCGCGTGTTTGAACGTTCGGTCCTCGCCGCTCACGGTGCTCACGGGGCCGCCCGGGACGGGGAAGTCTCAGGTCGTTCGTCACGTGCTGTTGGACCGAGTGGCGCGTGGAGAGACGGCTTTGTTCGCGAGCCGCAACCATGCGGCGATCGAGGCCGTCGCTCCCGGCATGAACGCGCTCACCGCGCCCTATCCGCTGGTGATCCACGTGGGGCGCGACGGCTCGGGGTTCGACTGGAAGACCTTCGTCAAGGAGTTGTTGACTCGCCCCAGCGATGCCTCGGTGCTGGAGGCGCGAAACGCGGCACGTGAACGCGTCGAATCGACGCTCGACGCGCGCCGGGCCAAAGAGGTGAGCGTCACGACGATCCTCGATCTTCGCAACGAGTACGGCCGCTTGGTGGAGGCGGCGCAGAGCCTGGAGCCGGTGCCCGAGCTGCGGGCGACGCTCGCCTCCGAGAACGCGATTCCCGCGGTGGAACAGGCGGAGCTCTGGTTGGGTCAGGCTCAGAAGGAACGGTCCGGGCTGATCGCGCGTCTGTGGGGAAGTCTCACGGAGTGGTTCCGCGCCGTTCGCGACACGGACCGGAAGCGCGTGATTGGTGTCGTGCGCTCACTGCCGCTTGAAGACCGGATCGCCTATCTGGACGCACTGGTTCACGTCGCGCGCTACGAGGAGCTCCAGACGGAGATCAGTCGGATCGAAGAGGCGATTCGAGAGCGACCGACTCCGGAGGAGGAGACGCACTCGCTGGAGGCGACCGAGAAAGAGCACCAAGACGCGGCCAAGGAATGGCTGACCCGCTCCACGCGAGCTGCGGGGGCCGACCTGCCGCAGAACCTCGTGACCGCCTTTGCGAACATCCGCGCGGCATTCGCCGACTCGGGGGGATCGATCGATCCCAACCAGATGGACCGGAAGGTCTACAAGCTCCTCCTCGCGGTCTTTCGCGACGTCCTCGAGCGGTATCCGCTCTGGGCGGTCTCGAACCTCTCCGTCCGACGAACCACTCCGCTCGCTCCCGGAGTCTTCGATGTCGTGGTCGTCGACGAGGCGAGCCAGTGCGACATCGCCTCGACCATTCCCCTCCTCTACCGCGCCCGTCGAGTGCTGATCTCCGGGGACCCCAAGCAGCTCACGCCGGTGCTCACGCTCGGCAAGATCGTCGAGGGTCAGTCGCGAGAGCGGCACGGGCTGTCCGATCTCTCCGTGTGGGGCCGATTCCTCTACACGAGGAACTCCTGCTTCGACGTCGCGTACTCGGCGCCGGGACTGGACCGGGGACGGCAGTTGATCCAGCTGCGCAGCCACTACCGGTGCCACTCGTCGATCATCGGCTACTCGAACCGCCTGTTCTACGAGCGCACCCTGCGGATTCGGACGAATCGCGATGCGTTGCGTTCGCCCAAGGGCCACTCGCTGGGAGTGCGGTGGACCGATGTCTCCGGCCCCATCGAGCGCGTCGGGAACAGCTCGATGCAGCCCGCTCTGACCGACGCCGTCGTCAAGGAGCTGGAGCGTCTGATCGAGGAGGACTTCCGCGGCACGGTCGGCGTCGTGAGTCCGTTCCGACCGCAGGCGAATCGGATCTCCGATGCCGCGCACGAGAAACTACCGGCGGAGTGGCTGCGAACCTGGGACTTCGCGGCGTCGACCGCGGACGGTTTCCAAGGCGGCGAGCGCGATGTCATTCTCTTCGCTCTCGTCGGTGAACCGGGCTGGAAGTCGCGTTTCTATGGGGCCGATCCGAACCGCTTCAACGTGGCGGTGACGCGAGCGCGCGCCGTTCTCCACGTGTTCGGCGACAGGGATTGGGCCGCGAACTACGAGGCCGACTTCGTCGCAGAGCTGGTGGACGCGGCCGAGGCGTCGACCGGGGACCGCGAGTATTCCGTTCGACGCGACTTGATTGGTCCGGTGTGGGAGCCGATGCTGGCGGAAGCGCTGTCGAAGCACGGTCTCGAGG
>JAGQRC010000080.1 GCA_020425835.1 Planctomycetota bacterium
ATCCCGCTGGTGGCCGTGGATGACCTCGCCATGGATGAGGAGCTCTTCCCCGACGAGACCGGAACGACCGGGTCCACCGGGGATCCCGGCGACTCGGGGGGTGACGGAACAGGAGATGGTGGCGCGAACCCCGGTGGCGGCGCCGCCGGAAGAGATCGGTGACGATCGGCGGTCGGGCAAGGACAAGAGCGAGGCCTCCCCGAGCCGATACTCGATGAGGCTGCCCCGACCTCGTGAGAAACTGCACGGCCGGACACCCAAGGGACCATTCGCGGGACGCGTTGGCTTGCGTGATCCTCGCCCCTGCGACCCGAGGGGTCCGGCCTTTTCACTCGCCTGACGCGCCGAAGAGTGAGTCAGGACCGCACACCAGCAAAGACGCGTGGGTATCGTCCCGCAGGTCCGACGTCTACAATCGGCACCCGGCGAGTCTCTTACGGCAGATTCCGTGAGATCACGGCGGTGGCGTTCCCTTTGCCAAATCCGGTTCGCCGGGACTCGACCCTCGTTTCGAGTGCCGGCCGCGTTGGTGCGAACCGGGGACTGCGCCATCCCCCGTAGCAGTCCCTGGCCCGGCGGGGTGGACGTCCTCGTCGAGCGATCCGCGGTTACCCGACTCGTGGACCTCGACTCGTCGGGACACTTCCCCTGCCGGCGCCACGTGTCGTCCGGAGAAGCGCCCCCCACCGGCGCTCATGAACTCCCGACTTCGTTCACGAACCCCCTCCCTCACGTGAGACCGATACCGACGATCTGGAGGAGATCCACGAATGTCCGCCTCTTCGAGCCCAACCGACTCGCCCGAAGCCTCCTCGAAATGGGTTCCCCTACTCCTGGGTGGACTGGGGCTCGCTTTCGTGATCGCGACCGCGTTCCAGATCGGGCGCATGGGTGATGACCCGACGACGGTTGCGAAGATCCAACCCCCTACCCCTCCGCCTCCCCCGGCAGACACGTCGGGGACGATCGCCTCACCGCCGGAGGGCTCTGGGCAAACCGTCGACACCACCGGGGGTCGCCCAGCGCGGGCCGACGCGTCGGCGGTGGGTACCGCAATGGAGGACGCCCTCGCGAAGGTCCGGCAGGACCTCGAGGCGTTTCGTGCTCGAATGCAGACCGCGAGGAATCGCGAAGAGTCCCAGGCGTTCTGGGACGCCCGGATGGAACTGCTCGAGTACCTGAAGCAACTCGATCCGGCTTATGCCGGCCCGGTGCTCGAGTTCCTGGAGACCGCGGACAACTTCCTCCAGCGTCGAGTGTTGCTGCTCGGGCTCGCGGAGATGGGGGGAGACACGATCGCGGACGGACTGGCCGACCACTACGACGAGTGGAGCCAGAAGGACAAGCGCGAGCAATCCGGCTCCGAGATCAAGTACACGGTCGAGGCGCTCGGGAAGATCGACACGGATCACTCCTTCGATCTGCTCAACCACTACCTCCGAGAAGGCGATCCCCAGGACCGCTCCCGATTCGTCGAGCAGCTCGGGCTCCACTCCCGGCGCGAGGAGTCCGTTCCGACGTTCGTCGACCTCGCGGGGCACGACACCCAGAACCGAGTTCGGAACAAGGCAGCCCAAGCCTTGAAGAGAACGGCACATCCGCGGTCCGCCGCCGACATCGAGAAGCTCCTGGAGACGGAGCGGGTCCCCTACGTCCGACAGACCATGATCGGCGCCCTGGGGTCGATCGGGGACCCGGCCTCCCTCAAGACGCTGGACCGGATCCTCCGAGAAGACGAAGATGTTTCCACTCGCCTCTCTGCTTGCCACTCGACGGCGGCGATCGGAGGAGCCAGCGCGCGGCGTATCCTGGAGCGGGTCGCCGCGTCCGACGAGAACCAGCGAGTCCGCACGTATGCGGAGGGCAAGCTGGTCGAGCTCGAGGATCGACGGAACTGAGCAGGTCCGAGCGATCGGTTCTCTCGAGCCTCCAAGAAACCCGAGTCCCGCTCGAGATTCGCTCGGGCGGGAGGCACGAGAAGATCGACGCACGTGATCCGCACTTCGCTTGCACGCCCATTGTTCTCCCATGGCCCGTCGGGACCGGATCGGCTCGTGGACCCTCGGAGCGGATCGTTCACGGAGTCCCTCCGGCAAGCCGGTCGACTCGCCCGTACGATCGCGCCCGTGTTCCTCTTCGCCCTCGCCGCCGCGGCGGGATGTGACGGTCCGCATCCCCAATTGGTCTCGGCTCTGTTCGTGGACGGCGAGAACCCGGACGGCGTCGTCGGTTCGGACGAGAGCATCGTCCTGACGTTCTCGACTCCGGTCACGCTCCGAGAGCCCGTGTCGAGCGGTGTCCGCCTCGCGCCCGCCACCCACGACCTCGGGTTCTACCTCGTTCGCGCCGTGGAGCCTCGAGACTTCACCGGACTGCCCGACCGACTCCGCGACCGTCAACTCCTGGTGGTCGTGCAAGGTGGCGATCGCTCGGTCCGCACGGCGGGGTGCTACCCGGACTGTCCCGATGCGTCGGGAGTCTCCGTCGACTTCGACCGCCTCGGGATCGAGACCGCCGATGGCCGGCGAGTGCATGGCCTGTCCAACACCGTCGACCTCTCTCAGCGCGACCCCGGCCCCGCCTCCCTCGTGTCGGCGGAGTGGATCGACGTCGATCGTTCGAACTCGGTCAACGACGGCGACGAGCTCAAACTCACGTGGGACCGCAAGGTGGGAATCGGCGAGCCGGTGCGACGCTCCCACAACGAGGTCCCGGAGGACATGCTCGTCCTCCCGGTCAGCGGCGACCGGCTGGATGACGGCCGCGTTCGGACTCGACTCGAGCAGCGCGCCGAGGAGCGCACCCTCTATGCGATCCTCGGCTCGTCCCCACGTCTCTCACCGGCCGGCGTTTTCGATCCGGACGAGTTCTCGGTGGGTGATCCGACGGGACTCGCCGTCCGCGGAACCTCGATCCTGCGCAATCACGGCATCATCGACGTGTTCTCGCGCGGCGTCGCCGACGCCTCGATCGTCGACCTCGGTGGCGGACTCGACCTCTTCGTACCGATCCGCGTGCCCCGCCCCTTCGAGCAGGGAGTCTTGACCGAGCACACCGCGACGCCGCTCCCCGGCGGCCTCGTGCTGGTGACGGGCGGGATGATCCCGACGTCGGGCAACGTCCCGCAGGTGCTCGAGACGGCCTACTTCTACGATGTGAACTCGGGCGAGTGGAGCGCACCGTTGCGGATGCTCTCGCCCCGGTGGGGACACACGGCCACCTACTTCGCGGGACCCGACGGGGCGCGCGGCTCGATCGACGACTTCGTCGTGATCGCCGGTGGCTGGAACCAACACCGAAACCCTCTGCGCACCTGCGAAGTGGTGTTCCCGTTCGACGACCGTCCTGAGTTCCGACCCGTGCACGGGCTCGAAGGACTCTCCCGTCGCGCGCATCACACCGCCCACGCCCTGGAACCCTGGACGCCCACCGGCGGCGGGACCCACACCACGCCCTGCGGGCACCTCGTGTTGGTCGGCGGGTCGGACGGCGCCGTCCTCTGCGGCGCACTGGAGCTGATCGACTTCACGTTGTACCGCGGTCGCACGGAGCGCGGCTTCGAGGGTTTCATCCTCGAGGGCCGGATCCATGTCGTCGGCTCGCTGGCATTCCCCCGCATCCGCCACCACTCCGCACTGGTCGGTCTCCCGGAGGCGCCGATCCTCTTCGTCTACGGGGGGCGCGGTGCGGAGGGAGAGAACATCAACGCGCTCAGCTGGAGCTGCGAGGCGCTCGCCGCGCCGGAGCTCTTCGCGTTCGAGATCCACTGGGCGGATGACTCGACACCACTCTGGTCGGTCACTCGACATCGACTCCCGGTCGATGCGATTCCCGGCGCGCGAGTCGAACCGGTGCTGATCCCGCTGCGTGAGGAACGAGCCAATCTGCTCTTGGTCGGTGGTTCGGAAGAGGAGAGTCCGATCGACGACGGCGAGCTCAGCACCGCATACCGCATCGACATCGATCTCGGCCGCGATCCGATCGTCGAGTACCTTCGGGCGGGGCGCATGATCGCACCACGCTCGCAGTTCGCCTCGACGCTCCTCCCTTCGGGTCATGCGCTCATCGTCGGTGGCCGAACCGGCGGACGCCCGACCAACCGCGTCGAAGTCTTCGACCCCGCCTCGAACGAGTTCGAGATCTACGGCAGCCGCCTCCGACAGCCCCGATACGAAGGGACCATGACGCCACTGTCCGAAGAAGAGTGGCTGATCGTCGGCGGGGCGCCCGGCGGCGAGGTCTATCGACGCCCCGAGTGGTGAGCGAGTCGCGCCTCAGCGCGCGCGGCCATCGAGGCGCAACGTGACCATCCGGATTCCACACGGCGTCATCCAAAGACGATCCTCGCGAAACCCGTGGCTGGAGTAGAGGCGGATCGCCGGCTCGTTCGCTCGGCCGGTCGAGACGGTGACCGCTCGCGCACCGCGTCGATCGAGCACGTGCGCCACGAGTCGTGCGCCGAGACCTTGCCGGAAGTGGTCGGGGTGCACGACGAGCGACGCGATCTCCAGCTCCCCGAGTTCACCGCTCGGATCCTCGACCTCGATCACCGCCGCGAGCTGCCCCGTTCGCTCGATCCCGAAGAACACACCTTTCGATGCTGCGATCGACGCGCTCGTGCGGTCGAGCGGAGGGAACACCTCGACCTCGAGGAGATCGGCTTCGACGCGGTACCCCGCCCACATCACCCGCCGGATCCGCTCCGCCACGTCCCGACGGCTCGATTCGAGTCTGAAGACACGGTCGACGGAGCGATCGCGTTGGTTCAAGATGCGGCCCCCCCGCCACCGGGAATCGGTGCAGAGCGATCTCACTGGCCGACGCGTCCGTTGCACCCACCGTCGCGCGGATCGAAAGCCATACACCAACCGCGCCTCCGAAGCGAGCCGCGGGGTTCACCGGGCTCGCGGCGAACGCGACTCGTCGAGGCGGGACTCTCACGAACCGGCTGTGAACGAAGCCCGAGTCGAGTAGTTTCGAACTGGCCGCCCACCTTGCACCGTTCCTCAACCCCGCGAGATTCGATGCCCCCCCCGACCACCGATCGCTCCACGGCAATACCCCCCCGGACTCGTGCGAGATCGAGCACGACCACCAGCGGGTTCCTGTTGGCGTGCTCGGGGGTCCCGATCCTCGTCTACACCCAGGTCGGCGGCTGGGATCCTCGGTCGTGGCACGTCGCGGCACCGATCGCCCTGACCGTCTCGACCTTGACCGCGGGTCTCGCGCTGCCTCGATACCCTAGGGGCGGGCGATTCCTTGCGACCTGTTCGATCCTGGGGACGTTCGCTCTGTCCCTCCCCTACTTGCAGCACTCGCCGTTCGCGGCACTCGCCACGCTCGTCCTCTCGACCGGCGGTCTCGCACTACTCTGGCGGGCGAACGCGCCACTCCCCACTCGCGCGCGGTTGCGCCGACGACCGCTCTACGAAGGCCAAGGACAGGGGTCGGCGTTCGCCTCCCTTCTCCTGTGGCTCTCGGGGCTGGCGCTCGGCCCCGATGGATCACCGACGCTCACCGGCAGCGTCGCGGCCGGGTTCGCAGCGATGGCGGTCTTCGAGGTCGAGCGGGCGTACCGCCGACTGCCGACCCGGCGCTTCGTGACCACGGTAGGCAGCCTCGGGTTCGTCGTGAGTCTGGCGTTCTGGCTCACGCCCTGGCTCGTCATGCCCATCGCGGCATCGATCGCGCTCGTCGCCCTGGTCTCTTCTCCGCGCCGACGGGGGCCGATCCTGTCGAACGACTGGGAGCCCTTCATCGGCCACCCCGAGCGCTTGTTCGTCGGGACTTTCCTGATCCTCTGCGTGCTGGGGACGGCGTTCCTCGCCCTTCCCCAGAGCGCCAGTCGAGGCACGAGCGTCGGCTTCCTCGATGCGGCGTTCACATCGGTGAGCGCGGTTTGCGTCACGGGTCTGGCGGTGCTCGACACCCCGGTCGACTTCAGTGGCTTCGGGCAGGCCATGATCCTCCTGCTGATCCAGATCGGCGGACTCGGAATCATGACCTTTTCGACGGCCGCACTGTGGGCACTGGGAAAGCGGCCGAGTCTGAAGCACGAAGGCGTCGTCGCTCGACTGCTCAGTCCGGGCGATCGGAACCGACTGTTCGACGCCGCCAAGCAAGTGATCGTGATCACCGTGGTCTGCGAGATCTCGGGTGCCGTCATCCTGGCCGGCGCCTTCCGGGCCGCGGGCGACGCTCTGGGCACCGCGGTGTGGCGCGGGCTCTTCACCTCGATCTCCGCCTTCTGCAACGCGGGATTCTCGTTGCAGTCCGACAGTCTGGTGCCCTACCAGTCGTCCCCCTTGATCCTGCACACGGTCGGCCTGCTGATCATCCTCGGCGGTCTCTCGCCCGCCGCGATCATCGCGATCCCGCGCTGGTCGGGTCGCCGCCCGGGACAAGTGACGGCACAAGCGAAGATCTGTCTCCTGTCGACCGCAGTCCTACTGCTCGGCGGTGGGGCAATGATGGTGGCGCTCGAGTGGAATCACTCGCTGGACGGCCTGTCCACGATGGATCGCCTCCACAACGCTTGGTTCCAGTCCGTGACCCTTCGTACCGCGGGTTTCAACTCCGTCGACCTGACCGCGATGCAGTCGGCGACGGTGACCTTCATGATGGTCCTGATGTTCATCGGCGGGTGCCCCGGAGGTACGGCAGGCGGAGTGAAGACGACGACGGTCGTGGTCCTGTTGCTGTCGGTGATCCACACCATTCGCGGCCGCCGCGCCATGGTCATCTTCCGGAAGCGCATTCCCGATGGGACCCGCGCCCGCGCCGCTCTCGTGCTGATCGTGGCCATCGGGTCGGGCGTTCTGGCAACCCTCGCGATCCAGGTCACCCAGAGCCTCCCGAGCGAGATGGCCTATTTCGAGGTCGTCTCCGCGCTGGGGACCGTCGGCCTCACGATCGGGGGCACTCCGCACCTCGACGAGATCGGGAAGTTCATCATCATCGTCTGCATGTTCACCGGCCGCGTGGGCGGTCTCACGCTGCTCCTGTTCCTCGGACAGCGCGCTGTGGCCGAGACCCTGAAGCGACCCGAAGAGCCGATCGACGTCGGTTGAAGGATCCAGACTCATGAAGAAGCAAGCGATCGTGATCGGCCTCGGTCAGTTCGGGATGTCGGTCGCCCGAGCTCTGGCCGGTCGGGAGGTCGAGGTCCTCGCACTCGACACCAACGAGGAGCGGGTTCGCGCCGCGTCGGAGTTCGCGACGGAGTCTGCGGTCCTCGACGCGACGGATGAGCAGGCGCTGAGCCAGATCTCACCGCAGCGACGCGATGTCTGCATCTGCGCGATCGGCGATGAGGCCCGCGAGGCCTCGATCATCGTCACCGCGTTGCTCCGACAGCTCGGGGCGCAACGCATCGTGGCCCGGGCGAACGACCGGATCCATGCGAGGATCCTGCGATTGGTCGGGGCGAGTCAGGTGGTCAACCCGGAGGAAGAGTACGGGAAACGGTTCGCGAGCCAGGTCCTGTATCAGGAGATCCGCGGCGAGCTGTCGTTCGGCGGTGGCGTCCTCATCAACGAGCTCTCCGTCCCGGAGTCCTTCGTCGGGCACGCGCTCAGCGAGCTCGAGCTTCCCCGACGCTACGGCGTCATCATCGTGGCGATCCGTCAGTCCCGCACCGGGGCGGTGCTCCTCCCGCAACCCGACGCGCGACTGGAGCAAGGCGACGTGATGGTCGTCGTCGCCCAAGAGGGTGCCGTGGCGAGGATGATGGAGAAGAGCTGAACATGTCGCTCCGACGCGAAGTGCTGCTGACCCTCGGCGGCCTCGTCTTCCTGAACCTCGCTCTCGCCTTCAGCGCCATGGGGCTCTTCGCTCGCATGGGACCCGCCATCGCTCACATCATGGAGGACAACGTCGACTCCATCGTCTCCTGCGAACAGGTCCTCTCCGAGTTGGCGAAGGCCGACGGTGCTGCGAGCGCCCAGAGCCGCAGCGTGGTCCGCGACTCCCTGGTCCGGCTGCGCGAGAACATCACGGAGCGAGAAGAGCGTCCCATCGTCGACTCCATCGAGACGATCGTCGACTCGGCGCTCGATGGCGAACAGGAAGCGCGAACCGACCTGGTCGGACGGCTCCAGAGCTTGATCGCGATCAATCGCAATGCCATGCGCGCCGTGGACGAAGAGGCACGCCGATTGGGCTCGGCCGGCGCCTGGGCAGCGGTGGTCGTCGGGTTCCTGAGCTTCGTCGCGAGTCTACTCATCGGCGCAGGGCTCCGGCGTCGGCTCCTCGATCCCCTCGAGGATCTGCACGCGGTGCTCGAGGACGTTCGCAAGGGTCAACAGCTCCGACGCTGTCGCGCGCGGTCGGCTCCCTACGAAGTGCTCAAGGTCGCGGAGTCGGTCAATCAGCTTCTTGACGAACGACTGTCCGAGCGAGAGGCGAATCGCATCGAACGAACCGAGATCCACCGCCTCGCCCTGTCGACCCTGCTCGAGCGTCAAACCGGGCCGGTGGCGGTGGTCCGTCGCGATGGGACGTTGGTACGGGCCAACACCGCGATGCTGGAATGGCTCTCGGGTGGGGACGGGCGTCGTCGCGAGTTGAGTGATCCCGAAGCCGCCTCGACGGGTGGATCGGAGCGAGTGACGCTGGAGGAGGCGGGCTGGGTCGTCTTCCGCCACGGAGATGCGCCATCGAGAACGTCCGACGACGGCGCCGGGGCTGCGAGGTCTCAGGCGGACTGACACGAAGATCGGTGGCGAAACGCCGGCAGTCAGTCAGCGACGTAGTTGACGATGGTGAACTCCGACGCCCAGTTGTCCTCGCTCGTGTTCTTCTTGCTGCGTTTCGTGATCTCGACCTTCTCGAAGCTCAAGTGCGGCTTCAGGGTCTCCACCATCTGCACGAACTGCAGCGGGCCCCCTTGGATCGACGTGGGCTTGAAGCTGATGTTGAACTCGTAGAGCGTCACGGCGTCCTTGCCGTCCTTGCCCTGCTTCTTGGGAGGGCTCGAGTTCTGGTTGGCGATCGCCGGCGCCGGTCTCAAGGCGGCGAGGACCTCGGAGACTTCGCGCCCCAACCGCTCGTCGCCGGCCCGTTTGCTCTCCTCCCGCTTGCGCCATTGGATCAACGCCTCCCGATTCTCCTCATCCTTGAGGAGCTTCTGGACCTCGATCAGCCCCTTCTGCTCGCGATCGCGGCGCGCCAGCTCCTCCTCGACTCGGAAGAAGTGGTTGTAGGCGCCCCACCCGCCGAAGAAGACCGCCATCAGATAGAACGTCATCATCATGATCTGCAGGATGTCGTTCGTGCTGCTCTTCTTGGCCATGGCCGCTCACTTCTTCGGGAGTTGGTCGGGGCGGAACTCGAGCTCGACGGTTGCGTCGAAGCCACCGTCGCTACTCGACTTCGAAGTATTGGTCTTGACGTTCAAGAGCTTCGCGTGCTGCGCGATGGCGTCGACGATGCGATTGTGATCTTCGATGCTCTCGATCTCGTACCGGATGGTGGTCTTGCTCGAGTCGTTGAGCTCCGGATCGAGAATGAACGCGGTGAAGTTCGGGTAGACCGGGGGTCGAACGCTGTCGATGGCGGTCGTGATGTCGAGAAACATCCGCATGGGGCTCGCGTAGGTCTTGATCCGAGCGCGGCTCCCACCGGTCTTCTGCCCCTTGATCTCGCGGAGCTTGGTCTGGGTGGCACCGAGCACAC
>JAGQRC010000814.1 GCA_020425835.1 Planctomycetota bacterium
GAGGCGAGTGGCCGCCGGGTTGTGCGTCACCGCGGCGACCGGGTCGAGGCGCAGCCGACCCCCGGAGAAACTGGCGTCCGCCTCGATGGTGAGGAGCGGCATCACGAGCTCGCGATCGGCCACCACCGGGGTTCCGATCGTCACACGCGAGTCCTTGCGCCGCTTGCGCAACCGCTCGGCGAACCGCCGGCTGTCGGCAGCGATCGGGACGGAGACCGACTTCCCGGCCGCGAGCCGCCGGAGGTCGGGGGCGGGGGAGACCTCGAAGTACTCCTCACCGCGCTTGGCGAGGCGGTACTTCGTCAGCGGACGCTCGCTGTTGCGGACACACTCCGCGTAGTACCGGCAGAGCCGACGAAACTCGTCCCAGCGTGTGCCTCGGGACTCTACCGCTCTCGAAGGCTTCGGCGTGGGCGCGGGAGCATCTTCGTGTCGCTCGAACGTCGGCGCCGTCACCCGCCAACGTCCGCCCCGATCCTGATCGACCAGCCCGCGCGCCTTCAACTCCGAGAGCGCCCTCGCCACATCGTACGCCTGCGAGCCACGGCAGCGCGCTGCGATGGCGTGGCGACTCAGCGCAATGGACGACGACTGGAGCAGGGTCAGGATGGTGTCCGGGAGTGAGGGAGCGGTCATACAGAACTCCGAGTTCGATCCGCGGAGCTTATCGGCCAGCCCTCGCGAAGTCGAACCCAGACCCCGTGCGAATCACTGTCTTGCTTCGAGCGATCTGAGATCCTCACCGAATCTGCAATGCACCCCGACGCCGGAGTATCTACCCCGTGCGGGGAACCGCTCGGGTTGCTTGCGCGCTTTCCCGGACTGCCCTATCTTGCGCGGTCGTTCCATTCAGTCGAGGGCCTGGGGATTCGGGCCATTTCGCCGATAAGTCTCTGAGGGGACTCGTTCTGTACGGGGGTCGGTTGACCCGACGGGGTATCGTCGCATGAAAGAGCCGCGCTGGAAGACGATCACTCCTTCGGAGTACGAGTGGGAGCGGTCTGCGCTCGACTTCTTGAGGGAGCGGTTGCCGGATCACGAGCCGTATCGGGCTTGGTCCAACTTCGAGTTCCAGACGCCGGTCGGGGCGATTTACGAGTGCGATCTGTTGGTGCTCACGAAGGCCGGGTTCTGGCTCGTCGAGATCAAGAGCTTCCCCGGTGATCTGCGCGGCGACACGACGACCTGGACCATCACCCATGACGGGCGAACGCGGTCGATCGAGAACCCGCTCCTGCTGACCAACCGGAAGGCGAAGGCGCTCTCGAGTCTCCTCAAGCGACAGAAGTCGGCCAAGAAGATCGCCTTTCCTTTCCTTGAGGCCGTCGTCTTCCTGTCGAGCGAGCAGCTCAACTGTCAGCTGGACGAACTGGGCCGCAATCGGATCTTCCTCCGCGACGTCGAGAACAAGCACGGGGATGATCGTCCCGGGATCCGCGAGGCGCTGGTCAACCGACGCGGGGCGGGGCTTCGCGAGTACCCGAGCTCCCGCATCGACACGAAGGTGGCGAAGGCTCTCGTTCATGCGGTCGACGAGGCGGGGATCCGTCATTCGCCGAAGGCGCGCAAGGTCGGTGACTACGAGCTTCGGGATCTCCTCGAGGAGGGACCCGGCTATCAGGAGTGGTTCGCCGAGCACGCGACGCTGAAGGGTATCTACTCCCGGGTTCGTCAGTACCTCGTAGCCGACGCGGCGAACGAGGAAGAGCGGCGGCGGCTCCAACGCGCCGCGGTGCGCGAGTTCAAGACGCTTCAGAACCTCGACCACCCCGGGATCCTCTCGGTTCGCGACTACAAGGACGCGGAGCGCGGTCCGGCGGTGCTCTTCCACTACGAGAAGGACGCGGTCCGGTTCGACCACTTCATCGCGGCGCGTTGGGGTGATCTGACGATCGACCAGAAGCTCGATCTGTTTCGCCAGCTGGTCTTCGCCGTCCGCTTCGTCCACGGGAAGAAGGTCGTCCACCGTTCCCTCAGCCCGCAGAGCATTGTCGTCTTCCACCCCGACTCCAAGGAGCCGCAGCTCAAGATCGCGCACTGGCAGCTCGCCGTTCGTCAAGATGGCGGAACCGCACACGCCACCGCGAGCGGGACCACCACCGTCGACGCCCTCGTCGAGGCGCAGTCCATGGTCTTCCTCGCGCCGGAGTGCCGCAGCGTCCGCGACGTCACCGAGGCGGCGGATGTCTTCTCCCTCGGGGCGCTCGCCTACCTGCTCTTCGCCGGTCGGCCGCCCGCGATGAACGCGACCGCTCTCGCGAAGAAGCTCCACGACGACCAGGGACTGAAGCTCTCCGCCGCGCTCGACGGCGTGGGCGCCGAGCTCGAGGAGATGGTCCGCGAGGCGACG
>JAGQRC010000815.1 GCA_020425835.1 Planctomycetota bacterium
AGAGGAAGTTCTCGACCTTCAGGCGATCCTCCTCGAGGAACCCATCGAAACCGCCCTCTCCCTGCGCGACGATCACCAATAGACGCACCTCGGACGGAATCACTCCCTGGGTCCGAAGATCGATCGTGTCGGTCGAGAAGCCACGCTCGCGAAGGTC
Organism: Planctomycetota bacterium; assembly: GCA_020425835.1. Next base: position 158 of record JAGQRC010000815.1, read on the forward strand.
GAGGACGAACTCGGGCATGTCGTCCACACCGAGCTCTCCGTGCCCGGCGGCGAAGAGGATCTGAGGCCGGTCGGCCTGGACCACCCGGCGGATCGCGACCGTCAGCGCCTCGACGACGTTCTCGGAGATGAGCTTGGCCGACTCGCCGGGCGCGACCTCGTCCGCTGAGCGGAACAACGCGAGATCCGAAGGGGCGAGCACTTCACGCCGGTCGGAGGTGATCAGATAGATGCGGTTGATCTCATCGACCTGATACTGCTCCTGGACCTCGGCCCAATGCTGCGGCTCGACACGAAAATCCTCGACGATCCTGAGATCGCCACCGCTGGCCTTCTCCATCTCCGTGAGGATCCGCCGAGCCCGAGTGAACACCTTGTGCTCGAGCCTCGCGCGCAGGTCGGCGCCGAACTGGAACGGAATGACCACCTCGACGCGGGTTCCGAGGTTCTGGAGCAGCGTCTGGGTCTCTGGCGGGAGAGTGAAGCGACGGTTGTCCGTCAGATCGACGGGCCACGAGTAGTAGAAAACCCACCCGTTGACCATGACCAGCAACCAGAGTGCTGCGCAGCACTGCACGGCGATGTTGGCGAGCACCTTCGCGCGTCGCCTCCGAGGATGGGTGATTCGCCATTTCACCACCATCGCCTCCACTCCAGCGCCTTGGCGGCACCGAACAAGAAGAGCAGAGTGACGGACCCGTAGAGCACGAGATAGCGCAAGTCGATCAGCCCGTTGGTGTAGTCATTCGTGAAGTGGAACACCGGACTGATGTAGTCGAAGTAGCGCAGCGCCAGGTCTCCGGGTTGAAACAGGAACCGGAAGTAGTTCAGGAAGAACACCAGCAGATTGATCACTGTGCCGACGCTGGCGGCCACCAACTGATTCTGGGTCAAGGACGAGGCGAGAATCCCCGTCGCGCAGAAGACCGAACCCAAGAGGGCAATGCCGTACTGGAACGCGATCCATATCCCCCACTCCGGATCACCGGCATACTCGAACATGAGAAAGTACGGCCACAAGCAGGCCCACAGGAGCATGAAATAGCACCATGCGGCGAAGAACTTTCCGGCGATCAGGGCCGCGTCGGAGATTCCGGTCGTGACCAGGAGCTCGAAGGTCCCCGACTTCTTCTCCTCCGAGAACGATCTCATCGTCAGGAGAGGCGGAATCAACAGTGCAAGGAACCAGAAGACGACCTCGCCGTAGAGCACTCGAGTGATGTCGGACATCCGACCACCGAACGCCTGGAGATAGTAGTAGAAGATCACGCCGTTCACGAGGAGGAAGACGAACAGGATGATGTAGGCCACTGGTGACGTGAAGTAGGAGAGCATCTCTCGCCGGAAGACCGCGAAGGCTCGTCTCATGCAACTCTCCCGCCCGGCTCGCCCGCGGACTCGCTGTCAGAGCGCGCCGTCGCTTGGAGAAACAACGATTCCAGGGACGGTGTGTCTCGATGCAGCTCCAGAAGGGGCCAGCGCGACTTCGCGACGAGATCGGCGACGGCCCGCCGGACGTCTCGATCCGATCGAATCCTGATCGTGTCGCCGTCGAGCGAGACTTCCTCGACGCCAGGGATGGAGCGCAGACGTTCGACGGCCTCGTCCGGCCGACGTTCGAGCACGAGCTGGAGCCGTGTGGCCGACCGCAGCTCAGCCGTCCATTGCTCGCGAGTGGAGTCCACGCGGATCTCGCCCTGGGCGATGATGATCACGCGATCACACACCTGCTCGACCTCACCGAGGATGTGGCTGGAGAGCAAGATCGTCCGTCGACCTCGTAGCCCGACGATCAAGTGCCGGACCTCCGCGACCTGTCGCGGATCGAGCCCAGAGGTCGGCTCATCGAGAATCAGGACCGGAGGGTCGGCAAGCATCGCATCGGCCAATCCGACTCGCTGTCGGTATCCCTTGGAGAGCGCGCCGAGCACCTTGCGCCGCACAGCACCGAGCGAGCACTCTCCGATGACGACGTCGATCCGCTCCTTGACGGACCGACCCCGGAGCCCCTTGAGGATTGCCCGGTGTCGCAGGTACTCCCCAACGCGCATCTCCGGGTAGATCGGCATCGACTCCGGGAGGTATCCGACGCGGGCACAGACGTCCGCGGGTCGCTCCGCGACGTCGAACCCAGCGACCTTGGCCGTTCCCGCGCTCGGAGGGAGGAACGTAGTCAGGATCTTCATCG
>JAGQRC010000816.1 GCA_020425835.1 Planctomycetota bacterium
GGGAGTCGCCGCGATCTCCGCGCTCGAGCCGAAGTTGTGCAGCGTCGAGATTCCGGATCCTTGGAGGAGGCTCCACTGCGTGGCGCCGAGTGGGTAGACCATCGCTCGCTCACTCTGCGTCGATGGATAGAGCAGGTAGGGGTCGCTCTGTCCACGAGAGGGGGATGCGATGCCGGCCAGTAGGAGTAGCATCAGGCTCCAACGAAACATGAGGGGTCCTTTCGGGAAGCGCCCGGGGCGGATCTCCGGCGAGCGTCGAGCACAGGTGCTCGACTTCCGAATCACGTGGAGAAACACGCCGGGGCACCTTGTGGCTTCCACACAGAACTGCGTTGGAGGCGAACATCGGAGTTTCAACGAACTCGGAATCACCGAGGGGCGAGACGGGGGAGGAGGATCGAGGCGGTGGACGTCTGGTGATCCTCGGGAACTCGGGATCGGGCAAGACGACACTCGCGCGGCGGCGCGCCGAGTCGACGGGATCGGCGTTCCTCTCACTCGACTCCGTCGCTTGGGTCGAGGGAACCACGCGCCGCCCTCTGCCGGAGAGCGTCGATCTGTTCCGCGAGTTCGCCCGGCCGCACGATCGCTGGGTCGCGGAGGGCTGCTACGGCGACCTCGTCGAGAGCGTTCTCGCTCCGGACGTCGAGCTCTGGCTCCTGAATCCCGGGATCGACGTTTGTGTGGAGAACTGTCTCCGCCGCCCGTGGGAGCCCGACAAGTTCGGCACCCGTGCCGAGCAGGACGCCATGCTCGAGCACCTCATCGCCTGGGTGCGACAGTACGAGACTCGGGATGACGAGTTCGGCGCGGTGCGCCACCGCGAGATCTTCGAGCGGCACGTCGGGCGCAAGCGGGAGTTTCGCGCTCTGGGCGAGTACCCTCCCTGAGTCACGGGTGCCGCCCGGTCGTCGAACGCGAGCCGGGGAGCTACCCTCGGGGCCCACTCAGAGCCACGCGGAGGCGCGATGATCACTCGACGACGTTCCGAGGAGCGAGGCCATGCCGACTACGGCTGGCTCGACACCTATCACACCTTCTCGTTCGCCGACTACCACGACCCCGATTGGGTGCAGTTCGGCAGCTTGCGAGTGCTCAACCAGGATCGCGTCGCGCCCGGGCGCGGGTTCGGGACGCACGGGCATCGGGACATGGAGATCGTCTCGGTCGTCCTCCAAGGAGTGCTCGAGCATCGCGACAGCATGGGGAACGGATCGCAGCTGCGACCCGGCGAGGTGCAGCTCATGTCCGCTGGCTCCGGTGTGACCCACAGTGAGTTCAACGCCTCCGCGACCGAGTCGCTCCACTTCCTCCAGATGTGGATCCTGCCGCGCGAACGGGGCACCGCGCCGCGCTACGAGCAGAAGATGTTTGCCGATGAGGAGCGGAGTGGACGCTTTCGACGAGTGGTCTCACCCGACGGCCGCGACGGATCGCTGACCATCGGCCAGGACGCCGAGCTCTACCTGGGGACGCTCGAACCCGACCATGCGGCTCGGCACGAGCTCCCGCCCGGCCGCGTGGCCTGGCTGCACGTCGCTACGGGTCGAGCCCAGATCGGTGGGCTGGAGCTCGCGGCAGGAGATGGCGCGTCGATCCGCGACGAGGGATCCATCGAGGTTCGGGCGGGAGCACGCGCGGAGATCGTCCTGTGGGTGTTGCCCGACTGACCGGGACTGCTCATGAGTCCGCGGGTGCGGCAGCGAGCCCGCGGGTCAGTGGGCTTCGATCGACCCGTGCGCCTCGTGGACCCGAGCGAGCAGATCGATCAACTCTTCTCGCTCGAACGGCTTGGTCGCATAGGCCGTGCAACCCGCTTCCAGCGCGCGTTGCCGATCCGTGTCGAACGCATTCGCGGTCAACGCGATGATCGGGGCGTCGCAACATCGCGCTCGGAGTCTACGAGTGGCCTGATAGCCATCCATGATCGGCATCTGGAGGTCCATCAGGATCAGATCGAAACCTTCGGGCTCGCGGAGTGCCTTCTCCACGGCGATCTGACCGTTCTCCGCGACATCGACCCGGGCGCCGGCTCGCTCGAGGATGCGTCGGAGCAGTCGGCGGTTGTCCGAGCCATCTTCGGCGACGAGGACGTCGCAGCCCTCGAGTCTTCGCGAGGAGCGGCGCGTCGTCCGCTCCTCGGGTGGATCGAGATCGAGTGTCGTGCAACGCGGGAGGTCGGTGACGTCTCCCGCCGCCACCCGAAACTCGAACCGGCTGCCGGTGCCGGGGCGGCTCTCGACCGTGATCTCGCCTCCGAGGGATCGGGCCAGTCGTCGTGAGATGGCGAGGCCGAGTCCGCTCCCGCCGAATCTCCGCGTCGTCGAGGCTTCGGCCTGC
>JAGQRC010000817.1 GCA_020425835.1 Planctomycetota bacterium
GTACACCGTCGGAACCGGCTGTGATTGTGCGGTGGAGATCGAGCTGAACGTGGCCGTCGGTACGTCGGAGTCGTGGAGCTGGTTGGTCCAGGACCCGGTGACCGGAGCGACCACAATCGTTGCCCACGGCACGGGGAACCCCGCCACGAACCCCGTCACGTTCCAGTTCACCGACTACACGTGCAATCAGAAGTTCCGGGCGTATCTCGTCGTCGCTTGTTCCAACGGGAGCGCCTCCGTTCCGGTCGACATCTACGGTCTCTGCGGCACCACCTGCGAGTAGTCGCGTTCCGACGAGACGCCGAGTGTCTCGAGATCTCGTCGCACGAGACAAGTGAATCGTCCGGCCCCCTCTTCTCCGGAGTCAGAGCTCACCCCATAATCGCTCCGCGAAAAGGGGGGCCGGATGACCGAGCTGGGGCGTCGAGACTTCGTGGGCAAGGCCGCTGTGGGGATCGCCGGTGCACTCGCGGCGGGGTGCACGGCGGGTCCCTCGGGAAGTGCGCCCGGTGCGATCACCCAACCTCGATTGAGGTGGAAGCTGGTGTCGAGCTTCCCGAGATCCCTCGACACGATCTTCGGAGCGGCGGAGGTCTTCGCCGATCGAGTCTCGAGCCTGACCGATGGGCGATTCGAGATGCGAGTCTTCCCCGCGGGGGAGGTGGTGGGCGCCTTCGAGGTGATGGACGCGGTCGGCCGGGACGTGGCCCAGATCGCGCACTCGGCGAGCTACTACTTCAGCGGCAAGGAGGACGCGTTCGTCTTCGACGCCGCCGTGCCGTTCGGACTCGAGGCACGACAACACATGGCTTGGCTCTCGTCGGCGGGGGGGCGCGAGCTGATGCGACCCCTCTTCGCCGAGCATGGTCTGATCCAGTTCCCCGGCGGGAACACCGGCGTGCAGATGGGGGGGTGGTTCCGGCGCGAGATTCACTCGCTCGAAGACCTCAAGGGGCTTCGAATGCGAATCCCAGGTCTCGGCGGGAAGGTGATGACCGCGCTCGGGGCGACCGTGCAACAGATTCCCGGCGGAGAGATCTACACGTCGCTCGAGCGCGGCGCGATCGATGCAACGGAGTGGGTCGGCCCCTACGATGACGAGAAGCTCGGCTTCCACCAGGTGGCGAAGAACTACTACTACCCTGGGTGGTGGGAGCCGGGTCCCGGTCTCTCGTTCTACATCAATCTCGATGCGTGGGCGAAGCTCCCCTCGACCTATCAGGCGGCCGTTCGCGCCGCGTCCGAGGAGGCTAGCCTGTGGATGCTGAACCAGTACGACGCGGAGATCCCGCCCGCGCTCCAGCGACTCGTGAAGGCGGGAGTCTCCCTGCTTCCCTTCCCCGAGGACGTGATGCAGAGGGCGTACGAGGCGACTCGTGAGATCCTCGGCGATCTCGCGGCGAGCGACGCGAAGTTCCGGGAGATCTACGAGCACTGGTCGGCATTCCGTCGCGACTCCGCGAAGTGGCTCTCCACCGCCGAGCTCCAGTACCTGAAGTTCGCGGCAACGCTGGCAAGTTGAGCGCTCGTTCCGGGCTCCGAGCGTCCGATCAGAGCAGCCAGGTGACCAGCCCGGGAAACAGGATCACGGCGACCAGCGCGAGCAGCTGGATCGCGATGAAGGGGACCACCCCGCGGTACAGGTGTGACGTCCGGACCTCCTCCGGGCAGACCCCTTTCAGGTAGAACAGCGCGAAGCCGAACGGGGGCGTGAGGAACGACGTCTGGAGGTTCATCGCGACCATCACCCCGAACCATGCGGGGTGCACGCCGAAAGTCTTCACGAAGACCGGGGCGAGCAGCGGTACGACGATGAACGCGATCTCGAAGAAGTCGATGAAGAAGCCGAGGAGGAAGATCGCCAGGTTGGCGATGATGATCGCGCCGACGAAGCCGCCGGGCAGTTGCGTGAGCATCTCCTCGACCCAGAGATCGCCGTCGAAACCTCGGAACACCAACGTGAACGCGGTCGAGCCCACGAGCAGGAAGAGCACCATCGAGGTGAGCTGCGTCGTGGCGCGAGCGGTCGCGGTCAGGCGTTTCCACGTGAGTCGGCGGGACAACAGTCCGAGGAGCATCGCGCCCACCGCGCCGAGGGCTCCCGCCTCGGTGGGGGTCGCCCAGCCCGTGAAGATACTGCCGAGCACGATCGCCACGAGAGCGAGCGGTGGGAGCAGCACGATCACGACCCGTCGGGAGAGCTGGGCCCAGGGGAGCGCACGTTCGGTGCTGGGGAGAGCCGGCGCGAGGTGGGGTCGGATCCACGAGACGCCGAGGACGTAGAGGGCGAACAACCCCGCGAGCACGAGCCCTGGCGTCAGAGCGCCGTAG
>JAGQRC010000818.1 GCA_020425835.1 Planctomycetota bacterium
AGAACCGTGCTCTTCCCGATGATGGTGACCTCGCCGACCTCGACGATCGCGGGCTTCACCGCGGTGATCACGTTCGAGTCCGGCTCGTTGTCGATCCCGCCCGATCCCCAAGACGCGTTCGTCGGGCTCGGGACCGGTGTCGTCGTCAATCCCGACCCGGACACCCTCGTCGTCAGCCGGTGGAGCAGCACCGCGGGCGGCGTGCTGTCGGGAACGGACGTCGGCGTGCTGCAGCTGACCCTCGCACCCTTCGCGGTCTTCCCACCGCTCGAGTGGATCGACGAGATCACGATCAACTCGGGAATGCCGAACGAGTTCACCTACCGAGCGACGGTCGTCGACGCGTCCTACGTCGATCATCACCCCGAGCTGCTGGTCGGTGAGTTCGAGTTCGCCCGCGGCAACTCCAACTCGGACCTCTCGGTCAACATCGCCGACAGCATCTTCACGCTCTCCTACCTCTTCGACGGCGGACCGGCGCCCCACTGTTTCGACGCGGCGGACGCGAACAACGACTCCGGGATCGACATCGCCGACCCGATCTACACCCTCAGCTACCTGTTCGCCGGAGGGCCGATCATCCCGGAGCCCTTCCCACAGTGCGGGCTCGACCAGGGACCGATCGACGCCCTGGGCTGCGCCCCGCCGCTCTCGACGGATGCGTGCTTCGAGTAGCGGTCGGTCCACGCGGTCTCTCCCACTGGCCGATTCCCAGCACCGACATTCGAGGCGTTCGAACTCGCGCGGCCCTGGCTTCGGGCCGCGCGGGATCGGAACGCGCACTCCCGCTCCATTCCGGGGAGCGCATGTCGGACGCGCTCGGTCGATGCCGTCCGAGGTCGTTACCGAGACTCGAGTTCGATCCACCGCGCTCGGCACGGGGCGGCGAGTCCGTCCCCGGCGCACGTATCGGGTCCGCGGTCGAGAGTCTGCCGCAGCGGTTTGGTGTGGCGCTTGCGCAGCGCTCTTCCGGCGAGACTCGACGTATCGACCCTTACGTCAGCGCTTCGCCGCACGCGCTGTCCTCGACGTCTCCGACTCTCGGCTGCGAGGAGGTGAAGGATGACGGAGGGTCCGGACCCACCGGAACCCGGGCGAATCCGGATGGGGATCGACCGACGAATCAAGTTCGGGGTCCTCGTTCTGATCGCGTGCGGAACGGATCTCCTCGACGGTGAGTCCGCGCTCGGTGTCCCGATCCTCGGCGTCCTCATGGCGATCGCGGTGCTCTTCGTCGCGTCCGGAGTTCGCGACTTCGCGAAATCGCGGTCGGCGGCCCGCAGTGAGGAGGGATGAGGAGGTCTTCGTGTCGGTCCAGGAAATGATCCGCGTCCTTCGCACCTACGGGATTCGCGACGAGTCCGTGCTCGGCGCCATGACCCGCATCCCGCGCTCGCGCTTCGTCCCTGCGCCGTTCACTTCCGAGGCCTACATCGACAGCGCACTGCCGATCGGTCACGACCAGACGATCTCCCAGCCGTACATCGTCGCTGCCATGACCGAGGCCGTGGTCCCGTCACCCGACGATCGAGCGCTCGACGTCGGGACCGGCTCCGGATACCAGGCTGCGGTCCTCGCCGAGCTGGTGCGCGAAGTCCACTCGGTGGAGCGCATCCCGGAGCTCGTCGACCCGGCCCGCGAACGGCTCGACGCTCTCGGCTACACCAACGTCCACCTCCACCTCGGCGACGGCGCCGGCGGTTGGCCAGAGGCGTCCCCGTACGACATCATCATCGTCGCGTGCTGCTGCCGCTCCGTGCCCTCGGCGCTACGTGAGCAGCTCGCGGTCGGTGGCCGACTCTGCCTCCCCGTCGGCGAGCCGGATGGGCCACAGGTACTCCAACTGATCACGCGGGTGTCGGAGACGGTGTTCGAGACGGAGAGTCTCACCGACGTTCGCTTCGTCCCGATGGTGCCAGGCGTCGAGGCACGCTGACTCCGCCTCAACGGAGGGGGACGATCTCCCGGACCACGACACCGTCGCGCTTGGTGATCGCCGTGATGGTCTCCACGTCGTTCTCGAGCAAGTAGCGGCGACTCTCCTCGATACCCTCTCCGACCTGGTGCGGACCGTGGGAGTCGACCCCGAAACAGACCGGCACGCCGAGTTGTCGCACGCGCTCCAACAACCACGGGGCGACGTAGGGGCGGCCGAGTCCCTTCCGCCAACCGGCAGTGTTCAGATCGAGGATCGCCCCGTGGTCCGCGATGACTTCGAGCGCGCGGTGCGCCGCGTCGCGCGCCCGAGGCGTGCTGACCGACTCCTCCGAGGGCGCGAGCTTCCGCACCAGATCGAGATGGCCGACGACGTCGGGACGGAGTCGCTCGACC
>JAGQRC010000819.1 GCA_020425835.1 Planctomycetota bacterium
CGGCACCCTTCTCGAGCGCGACCGTCAACTCGGCGGTGCGGGCAGGGTCGAGGCTCACGACGTTGCCGTAGTCGAACAACCAACCCCGCGCGTAGACGAGCACGGTGAAGCCGCCGACGTGATCGCCGCGCAGCTCGAAGTCGCCGTTCTCGTCACTCGTGACGTGCAACCCGGACGCGCGGAACCGGCTCAACTCCGAGCGCAGGTCGGCCACCAACTTCGGAATGTCGGGCAGGTCGCCACCCGTCGGGACGATCCGCTCGAGTCGCTCGATCAGTGCTTCGACTTCGCGGACCGCGAACAAGTAGACGTTCGCGCCGGCGATCCCCGATCCTTCGCCGACGACCCGGCCCGCGAGGAGGGGAGGACCGGCATCGATTGGCGACTCCGGCTCTTCGTCGGCGGGCGAGTCGGCGTCGGAGGTCGGACTCGAATTCGTCGCGTCGGCGGGGGTCGCGCCGACTTCCGACCCGTGGGGGGATCCGACGGGTTTCGTCCGTCCGAGGTCCCGATCCATCGAGTCGGGTGCGCGGAACAGGAGCCACAACACGACGCCGATGACGACGGCCACGATGACGAAGGGAATCGCGGAGATGGGTCTCATGGGGATGACCTCGGTCGTTCGAAGTGCAGCGCGGAGCGCACGGATTCCCCGTGGCGCGTCCGAGTCTTCGAGGGGATGGGCGATCTCGAGCCACAGAGTCTACGCGGACGCTCGGTCCACTTCGACCTTTGGGTCGACCCGACTCGCGATGTCGAACACTCAGCAGAGCCGGAGAACGGCGATCATCTCGGCGGTCCCGTCCTCCACGGGAGCGGGGAGCGCTCCCCGCGGTCCCGGGTCGATCCGGAGTCGACGCTTGCGGCGGAAGCGTTCCAGCAAGGGTGCGATCGGCGGACCACCGACCGTCGAGCCGTTCGTCGACGGCTCCGAGTTGGCCGGCACGTGGAACAACAGGTAGTCACCGGCGAGGATGCCCTCGTGGACGAGATCGTCGTCCGTGACCTGGTACGCATGGACTCGGCCGGACGGGGCGAACGCTTGCGGGTTGAACGGGAGCGAGGCTTCGGCGCTCGCATCCGGACGCGTCGACCCCGATTCGATCCGACCGATCACGGGAATCGACTCGGGCGGAGAGGCGAACGCGGCAAGGCGCCAGGAGCGAGACCGACCTCGCCCTCCCTGGAGGATCACACCGTCGCGTTCGAGCGCCTTCAGGTGCTTCTGAACCGAGGAGGGCGACTTCAGGCCGACCGCCGCTGCGATCTCGCGAACGGTCGGAGGCTCTCCCTCCATGTGCTTCGTCTCGAGGTACTCCTGGATGAGTTGACGAGTGCTCGGTCTCGGCGTGGACATGCCCCTGCCCTCTTCATCGTCCGACGGTCAGCGCCCGAGGGGGTCGACGGCGGCCGGACTCCGATCGGAGACCCCTGGCCCCGGATGCTCCACGGTGATGACCGGGCGCATTCCCCCGCGGACATTGAAATATCCGACCACTCGCATCCACCTCGGCGAGCACGCAGCGGTCAGGTCATCGAGGATTAGGTTCGTGACGGCCTCGTGAAAATGCCCCTCGTCGCGGAACGACCACAGATACGTCTTGAGGGACTTCATCTCCAAGCAGAGCTGATCCGGAACGTACTGGATCCGAATCGTCGCGAAGTCGGGCTGCCCGGTCAGTGGGCAGACGCAGGTGAACTCGGGGCACTCGAAGTCCACGACGTATTCACGCCCGGGCTCGGGGTTGGCGAACGTGTCGACGGACTTCGAGGGTCGCGTGCTCATCCGGCTTCACGATCCCTTCGGAGGATTGCGCTTCGCCTTCGGCTCGATCCCCTCGAGCATCGAGTGCCACACCTTCTTCCACTTCTGGACCGTCTTCGCCGGACCCACGGTCTTGACGTAATAGGCACCACTCGGCGTCTCGATCACGGCGGCCAACATCATCGCGTCGGGCATCGGGGCCTTGGCCGGAGCGGGACCCATCTGCGGCTCCTCGTAGGTTCCCTCGAGCTCGATCACGGTGATCGCCAACCCGTGCACCTTCTTGTGCGAGCGACGAATCCGCTCCTCCTCGGGTTTCGTGTCGTCGGTCTTCACCTGACCTGCCCACCGAGCGAGGTTCGCATCGACCGAGCCCGCGCCGCCCGCACCGAAGTAGTAGAGGACGGTGGTCGCATCCTGGGAGGTGTCGCGCTCCTTGCCCTCCTTGGCCACCGATCCCGGCATCACGAGCTCCGCCTTGCGCATGGAGCTCGAGGGACGACGGGCGAGCCACTCCTTCGGCGGGGTGAGGACGAACTGATCGATCTCGATCGGCCC
>JAGQRC010000820.1 GCA_020425835.1 Planctomycetota bacterium
GGCCCCCTTGATCGACACGACGAGTCGACTGTCGATGCGATCGATCGTCGCCATCCGACGAGTCGCCGGGTCGAACGGTATCTCCCGGACACGATCGTGCGCGGCGGGCCGCTCCGCGGCGGCCGCCTCGATCAGCGCGATCTCGAGCGGATCGCCGACCGCCGATCCCCCACCGACGCGCGCCCCCAACGCCGCTTTGTTGCAACGGACCGCGACCTCGAGCGCGCGTCGGACCGTCTCGTCCGCCGCGATCCCCCGAGCGTGGACACCCGTCTCCGTGACGATGCTCTCGACGCTCATCCGATTCTCGGTGAGCGTCCCCGTCTTGTCGGTGAAGATGGTGGTGACCGAACCGAGCGTCTCGACCGCGGTCAGCCGGCGCACCAGCGCGCGTCGCCTCGCGAGTCGCCACATGCCGCGAGCGAGGGCGATCGTCGCGACGATCGGAAGCCCTTCCGGGATCGCCGCCACGGCGAGGGCCAACCCGATCTGCAGTAGCTCGAACCCGTCGCGGCCTCGGCCGATGCCGATCGCGAGCGGAAGCACGGCGATCAACAGGCAGACGAAGACGAGCCGCTGCGCGAGCTGGTTCAGCCGCTTCTCGAGAGGCGTGCTCTCCTCCTCGGCGCCCTCCACGAGATCGGCGATGTGGCCGAGTTCGGAGGACCGCCCCGTCGCGACCACGACGGCACGCGCGCTCCCTCGGGTGACCGAGGTTCCGCCGAACACCATGCACTCCCGATCGGCGACCGGAGCATCGAGCGACACGGGGATCGTCTGCTTGGGGACCGGAGCCGACTCTCCGGTGAGGAGCGACTCGTCGACCTCGAGCTGAGAGACCTCGACGAGACGAAGGTCGGCGGCGACTCGGTCCCCCGCTTCGAGCGCGACGAGATCCCCGGGCACGAGCTCGGTCGCCGGGAGGGATCGATGCTCACCGTCGCGGATGACGCGCGTGGCGGCGACGGCGAGCCTCTCGAGCGCCTCCATCGCGCGGTGCGCGCGGAACTCGAGAAGGAAGCCGATCGCGCTGTTGATCGCGAGGACGACCAGGATCGCGACCCCATCGAGCCACTCCCCGAAGAGGAACGCGAGGAACGACGCGGCGGCCAACAGGCCGACCACCGGGCTCACGAACTGGTCGGCGAGAACGCGCACCATGGATACGGTACGCCGCGCACGGAGCCGGTTCGGCCCGTACCGAAGCCGACGCTGGTGCGCCTCCGCGCTCGTGAGCCCTCGGCTCGCGTCACTCTCGAGGTCCCGGATGACGTCATCCGCTCGCCGTGCCCATGGGGCCACTCGCACCGAGGCGTGACCGGTCGACTCGTTCACGGATCCGCCGTTCGACTCGCCCGGAGCTTCCGTGCGGCCACTCGCTGCACACGTCGCCGATGCGCGAGAGGAGATTCTCGACGGGCTGCTACGGGCCGGTGATCGCGAGCGGGTGGAGCATCCGGATGCGCTCGCTGCGCTCATCATCGCAGTCGACCCAAATGCTCTCGAGCTCCGTACCCCGCATCTCGACTGCGACACGGCGAGGTCCCGGGATCGCATGATCGACGGCCTCGGTCGCCACCTCGAGCACATCGGCTCGCGGATCGTAGGCGAACCCGAACAGGCGGGTCGACTCGGTCTCGAACTGTTGGGCGAAGCTCAACCCCGAGACCTCGATCGAGACCTGGGAGTTCTCGAGGGCTTTCGTCACTCGGTCGAAGAAGTCCTTCCACCGGGTGCGGTCGAGGGTTTCGATCGTCATGCGGACTCCTCTCGAGGCTCACGATGAAACGTCCACACCGGACAAGGAGCGGAACGCACGACGCGTTCGGCGACACTGCCGAGGAACGTGTGCGCGAGCCCGGTCCGACCGTGGGTGGACATGAGGATCAGATCGGCCTTCGTCTCGGCCGCGTGGCGGACGATCTCGTCATGGGGCACTCCCATGATCGCATGGAAGTGGTGACGCGGGCCGACCGCGATGCGCTCGGCGACCAGGGCCTCGAGGTTCTCTCGTGCCCGCTTCCGAGCGTGATCGTAGAACTCCGCGGGCTTCACGGAGGGAAGGTGCTTCCACGTGACGATCGGAAGCCGCTGGGGGTCGCGGAACACGTAGACGAAGTCGAGCTCGGCATCGAGATCGGCGCGCAGCTTCTCCGCGCGCGGTAGCCCCTCGAGATCGGAGTGGGCGACATCGACGGGAACGACGATCCGGCGGATCGGCAGCGAGCCACCGTCCTCGTGGACGGTCAACACCGCATGCTTCGCCTCCCGAAGCGTCCGCTCCGCGACGCTCCCGATCAGGAGACGCGACACCCCGCC
>JAGQRC010000821.1 GCA_020425835.1 Planctomycetota bacterium
GGAACCCGCGCTCCACCGTCGGCACGATCACCGAGATTCTCGACCACCTCCGCCTGCTCTACGCGCGACTCGGACAGCCCCACTGCCCGAGCTGTGGTGATCCGATCCAGAGCCGCACGGTCGAGCAGATCGTCGATGCGGCGTATCACCTTTGGACCGGGAAATCGGTTCTCGTCGCTGCGCCCATCGTGCTCGAACGGAAGGGCGAGTACCGGAAGGAGCTCACCGATCTCCGGGAGCAGGGCTTCGTGCGGGCGCGGATCGACGGCGTCGTGCGACGGCTCGACGAGGACATCCGGTTGGCGCGCTACGAGCGGCACACCGTGGAAGTGGTCTACGATCGGATCCAACTGGAGCCGGCGAAGCGATCTCGCTTCTCCGAGTCGGTCGAGAAGGCGCTGGCGGTCGGCAGCGGGCTGGTCGATCTCGTCGTCGACGACGAAGCCCATCTCTGGTCGAGTCGCTTCGCCTGTCCGAAGTGTGACGTCAACGTTCCCGAGCTCGAGCCCCGGCTGTTCTCGTTCAATTCTCCACAGGGCGCGTGTCCACGATGCGATGGCCTCGGTCGAGCGCGGACAGTCGATCCGGATCGACTCGTGCCGGATCCATCGCTGACGCTTCGAGAAGGGGCGATCGCCACCCTCACGAAGAACGGGGTGATCCTGTACGCGAAGATCAACCTCGAAGAGCTCGAAGAGCTCGGCAAGGACGTCGGGTTCGATCTCGATACGCCCTGGCGGGAGATCGACGAGTCGGCTCGCCACGCCCTCCTCTACGGCACCGCGGATCGTCGCGCCCGGGTCGGGGGGACGGGGCCCGCTCGACACTGGCGTCAGCGCCAGAAGGAACGGAAGAAGGAGAAGCAGAAGGCTCGAAGGGGTCGGAAGACGCGGCGCGCCTTCCCGGGAATCGTTCATCGCATGGAGGAGCACTTCCGCGAGAGCGGGAGCAACTACATGGAGCGCTATCTGCGCTCCGGTGAGTGTCCCGACTGTGAGGGGTCGCGGCTCCGCGCCGAACCCCGTTCGATCCTGTTCCGGGATCGTGGCATCGATGAACTCTGCCGGATGACGGTCGGCGATGCGCGGGCCTACTTCGACGCGCTCGACTTCTCGCCGTCCGAAGAGGTCGTCGGTCAACCGATCGCCAAGGAGATCCGCCACCGTCTGGAGTTCATGGAGAAGGTCGGCCTCGGCTATCTCGCCCTCGATCGGTCTGCCGACACCCTGTCGGGAGGCGAGGCACAGCGGATCCGGCTCGCGTCCCAGCTCGGGTCCGGGTTGCGAGGCGTGTTGTACGTGCTCGACGAGCCGTCGATCGGCCTGCACGCGCGCGACAACCTGGCGATGCTCGAGACGCTCCGGAAGCTCCGCGATCTCGGCAACTCGGTGATCGTCGTCGAGCACGACGAAGAGACGATCGAGGCGGCCGACTTCGTCGTCGACATCGGGCCGGGAGCCGGCGTTCACGGAGGTCGACTGGTTGCAGCGGGCCCGGTCCACGCGGTTCGGGATGAGCCGGAGTCGATCACGGGGCAGTTCCTCTCGGGCGCGCGAGCCATCGAGATCCCGCGCCAGCGACGAACCGCCGGGGCGGCAGTCCTTCGCGTCCGCGGCGCGCGGCAGCACAATCTCCAGAACCTGTCCGTCGAGTTTCCCCTGGGTCTCTTCGTTGCGGTCACCGGGGTCTCCGGGTCCGGGAAGTCGACCCTGGTCGACAAGATCCTCGTTCGCGCATCTCTCGAACACCTGGGATACGAGACCGAGCCGCCGGGTGACCACGATGGCATCGATGGCCTCGAGGAGATCGACAAGATCATCGAGATCGACCAGAGCCCCATCGGTCGGACGCCTCGCTCGAACCCCGGGACCTACACGAAGGTGTTCGATGAGATCCGTCAGCTCTACGCGGCGATGCCGGAGGCCAAGGTCCGCGGCTACGACAAGGGGCGCTTCTCGTTCAACGTCAAGGGAGGGCGTTGCGAGGGTTGCGGCGGCGCCGGTGTGATCACCGTTTCCATGCAGTTCCTCGCCGATGTCGTCGTACCCTGCGAGGAGTGCAATGGTCGGCGATACAACCGCGAGACGCTCGAGGTCACGTATCGGGGGAAGTCGATCTCCGATGTCCTGGACATGCCGATCGAGGAGGCGCACGACTTCTTCCGTGACATTCCGAAGATCCATCGGACGCTGTCGACGCTCGTCGACGTCGGATTGGGCTACGTGGCGCTGGGGCAGCCCTCCACGACGCTCTCCGGCGGGGAGGCGCAGCGCGTGAAACTCTCGCACGAGCTGCGCAAGAGCGCGACGGGTCG
>JAGQRC010000822.1 GCA_020425835.1 Planctomycetota bacterium
TGGGTCATTCTCAACGGGCGAGGGGATCCGTCCGCCGTGGAGGCGACGATCCGGTCGGGGACCTTCCCGGTCCTCTGCATCTGGGGTGACGAGGGCGAGGGCTTCACCGCGCGACGCGAGTTCGGCGAGACGCTCGGCAAGGTCGACGCCGAGCGGGTTCGCATCGTTCCGATCGCTCAGGTGGAGGAGACCTTCCGCTACATCGCCGCGCTTCCCGCCTCGTCACCGAAGGACGAGTTCGGCCTCGCGTTCGGGTACAAGCGGGCACTCGACCGTTGGGTCTCGCGATGGTGGCCGTGAACGACGACACCGCGCGGTTCCGCGCGGCGTCGGGTCCCTCCGGACGGCGTCCGCTCGTCGTGATCATCGACAACTACGACTCGTTCACCTACAACTTGGCGCAAGCCTTCGCTCGACTCGGTCCGGAGGTCGAGGTCCATCGCAACGATCGGATCTCGGTCCGAACGCTGCTCCGGCGGGGCCCCGACTACCTCGTCGTCTCCCCCGGTCCCGGACGGCCGGGGGCCTCCGGGCGGAGCGGAGCCATCAGCGACGTCGGGATCTCGGATGATGCGATGGCGACGTTGCGGGGGAGAGTGCCGGTGTTGGGCGTCTGCCTCGGACACCAGATCCTCGCCCGGCAGCTCGGGGGTCGCGTCGTTCCCACCGGGGTGCCGGTTCACGGGAAGCGGGATCGCGTCTTCCACGACGGCGACGGCATCTTCGCCGAGCTCCCGCAGCCGTGTGTCGTCGCTCGCTATCACTCCCTGGCCGTTCCACCCGACTCGTTGCCCGCCGCGATTCCCGTCTGCGCCTGGAACGGCGACGGCGTGGTGATGGGGCTCGGCGTTCCGGGGGAAGCGACGTGGTCCGTGCAGTTCCATCCGGAGAGCTACATGACTCCCGAAGGCGATCGCCTGCTCGCCGCCTTCCTGGACGGAGTCATCTGCGCTCCGAAGCGGGGTCGGTCGGCCGGCTCGGTGACCGTTCCTTGATCCCCTTGCGCCCGGTTGCCGATCGGACAATGATCGGTCGCATCGAACAGGAAAGCGTGCGGTGACATGCCCCGACCCCGGGACGAGAGAGGGAACACGGCGGAGGCGGCTCCGACGTCCTTGATCTGGACGATCGTCGAGCGCTTCTATCGCACGCACCACTTGTATGCCTCCCAGTACGAAGCGTACGAGTCCAAGGTTGCCGAGTACGTCGAGAAGCTCCAGACGCCGCGGGACCGGATTCGACTCCCGGCGGATGAGCTCTCCCGCCTGTTGCAGTTCAAGCAGCTCGAGCGGATTCGCGATCGCTTCCTCCTGCCGTTGAAGGACGCGTGCCACGCCCTCTTCCGCCGCGACCACAGTACGGATGTGCTGGATCGCCTCGTCAACGACATTTTCCACGAGATCAGCATTCTCAAGGAGGAACACTACAACGTGCTGACCTACGCGGTGAACCCGGAGAGCCGGGTCGATCGCGAGGAGCAGAAGTCGATCCTCGACGAGGTGCACGAGATGTTCCCGATCAAGGTGCACCGCCTCCGCCACCTGTTCGATCTCGCGCGGAACCGCATGGAGCGCATTCTCTCGAAGCACAAGAGCGACGCCGTCCTGGTTCGGAGCCTCTTCCTGAACCGGTCCGCGTTCGTCGCCAAGGCGGACCCGGCCGGGTTGATCTACTTCTACCGCTGGATGTACGGCTCGGATCGTCCCTTCGAGGGGTACCGCGTCGCCGCGGACTCCTTCTTCGACGCCGGGTTCTTCGGCCAGGCCGCGGAGTGCTACGCGGAGGGTGAGGAGTTCGTCCGCGCCTTTCCGGCCTCGGAGAAACGACGGTGGGACTCGAGTTGGAAGAGTTGTCGAGATCACCTGAAACGTCGGGTGCGCGAGTCCCGCGCGCAGCAGGCGGAGTTCGCTCGAGACGATTGAGAGACGAGCATGAAGGCGTCAACGGAGATCCCCGAGCGGACTGCCCCGTTCGCGACGCGGTTGGCCGACCGGGTCCGATCGATCGGTAGCCCTCTGGTGGTCGGCATCGATCCGGTCATCGAACGGTTCCCGTCGGAACTCGGCGGACTCGATGTCGAGTCGGCCCTGGTTCACTTCGGGGACGGAGTGCTGAGCGCGGTCGCGCCGTTCGTCGCCGCCGTGAAGCCGCAGAGCGCGTTCTTCGAGCGTCATGGTTGGGCGGGTTGGCGCGCGCTCCAGCGGGTCGTGGCTCGCGCCGCCGAACTCGGTGTCCCCGTGATCCTGGATGCGAAGCGGGGCGACATCGGGAGCACGGCGACCGCTTATGCGGAGGGTCTGCTCGGGGACGACC
>JAGQRC010000823.1 GCA_020425835.1 Planctomycetota bacterium
GACTTCTCGAACATCACCGAAGCGCTCGGCGCGGGAGCCAACGAGTACGTGATGAAGCCGTTCGACAAGGACCTGATCTGCGGGAAGCTGACGGCGCTGGGAGTGTCCGTCCAAGCCTGAATCCCCGGTCCGCCGGCGCGGAGCAGAGCGCTTTCGACCCGAGTCGTCGGAGCTGACGCGCTCGCCATCCGTGATGGTCGCGACGAGCCACGCGAACATCGCGGCCCTTCCCATCCTCACGAGGCCCAGCTCCGGCCGTCGTTCCGCGTCGTCGGGTCTGCGCGCGCCGCGCTGACCGCGACCCACACCCAGCGACTGTCTACTCGCGGCGGATCTCCACGAACGGCACGTTCGCGAGTTGCTCGAGCGTGGCGGGATCGATCCCGACCAAGACGGTGGCCGCGGGGGGGGACGCTCCCGTGGGTTGAGGACCGCTGTGCTTGTAGAGTCGGTTCTTCGAGCTCGCGGCACGGATCCACTGAACGATCGTCCCCGTGTAATCGACGAAGACCACCGGCTGCACTGGACCCGTCCGCTGAGGTTGTGGCTGTGGCGCGGAGGGAGCGGGCGCGACGGCCGTCGCGGGCGCAGCCGGGACCGCGGTGAGGTCCTTCGTGAAGTGGTCGGGCGCGGAGAAGCCGGCGACGGCTCGACCGTGGATCGAGCCGACCGGCAGGAAGAACGCGATGTGGTCCTCCACCTCCCCGATCTTCATCGGCAACCATGCGATGACCGGTAGGACGCCCGCCTCTGGCGGTAGCGCCGTGCCCGCTCGGAACCAGTCGACGGAACGGTCGTTGACCGCGCTGGCCATGCGGGAGTCGGCGGGAGAGACGTTGTTCCACGTGCCGACGAGGATGTTGAAGATCTCGTCCATCGCGTCGCGGACGAGACCCTCCCAGTCGAATGGATCCTCCTCCGACGGGGGATCCATCATCATCGCCGCGTGCGCCAAGCGCTGGGCGGTGGTCTCGCGGAGGAGGACGCCTCCGGTGCCGCTCGCCTTGCGCACGAAGACCGCGCGACCGCAGACCACCCCGCTCGAACCGTCGCCCGGGTGGATCTCCTCGAGCATCCGCAGCTCGACCTGCTCCGCGTCGATGCTGAATTCGATGCCCAGCAGCTGGGCCGTGTCGTTGGCGATCTGACCGACGATGGTCGGCAGCGCCTTCTTGAACGTCGGGCTGAGCTGTGCGTCCACGTTCCTGCCTCAGCTCGTCGCGGTTCGGACGCTCTGAACGAGCTCCATCGGGGTGAACGGATCGAGCACGAAGGTGATCCCTGGCGCGGCGGGGCCACTAAGAGTTCCGATATCGGAGGTGGTGGCCACGACTCGTGGGGCGGGGCTGCGCCGTTTTGCTCGGTCGAGCAGGTGGGCGCCGATCTCGAGCCAGGACTCGCGGCAAACCACGGCTTGCGGCTCTCGGTGGAGCATCCGGTCGGCCTCCGCTTCGTCCCTCGCATCGAGGGGCTCGAACTCGCCGGGAACGACCTCGAGGCAGCGACGGATCGCGGCGCGTCGAGTCATCGACTCGTCGACGATCAAGACCTTCACATGCGCCGCCTTCCAGGAGCCGGACTCGACTGGTCGGTCCCCGAGCTCGAAGGCCTTGCGACCCGAGCACCCAATTCGTATGTCGGACGTTTCGAGCAACGGGCTTTACCGGAAAGGGTGGGCATGACCACTGACGCGCGCGCCGAGGTCCGAGAAAGCGCCGAGCGCCCCCGGTTCTCGGCGCTCGTCAGCGGGGGAACCGGCTTCGTCGGGAGTGCGCTGGTGGAGCGCTTGGACCGCGTCGCCGTGTTCTCGCGCGATCCCGATCGGGCACAGCGCTCGTTGCGTCGTCGGCTCGGTCGCGACGTTCCCTGTTTCGCGTGGCGACCGGAGGAGGGCCCCCCGGAGGCGAAGTCGCTCGAGGGGATCGACGTCGTCTATCACCTCGCCGGCAAGAGCATCGACACGCGTTGGAGCGCGACGGTGAAAGAGGAACTCGTCGCGAGCCGCGTGAACAGCACCCGGCAGCTCATCGAGGCCCTGGCCGACACGGAGCGTCGCCCGCGGGCCCTGATCTGTGCGTCGGCCATCGGCTACTACGGGGATCGAGGCGATCAACGTCTCGACGAGTCCGCGGCCCCCGGCGAGGGGTTCCTCGCGGATCTGTGCGTGGCCTGGGAACGCGAGGCGTTACGGGCGTCGGAGCTCGGCATGCGTGTCCACACCCTGCGCATCGGTGTGGTGCTCGGCCGCGATGGCGGAGCTCTGAAGAAGATGCTCCCGATCTTCCGGTGGGGACTCGGAGGGCGGCTGGGCCG
>JAGQRC010000824.1 GCA_020425835.1 Planctomycetota bacterium
AGGACCCACCTCCACCCGACCCCGATCCCCGAGCGGAACCACTGGCGTCCACTCCTTCGCCGCCTCCCCGAGGAAAACGCGACCATCGCCTCGTCGATGAGCGGGGCCTCGTCTACTTCGGTGCCGATGTCGACCTCGAAGCCACGGCGATCATCGGAGCTCCGGGCTATCGGCTGCGAACGATCCGCGATCTCGGTCGGTGCTTCATCCGTGGCGAGGCCCTCATCGAGTTGGAGCCCGTCGATGAGTAACCCCCGCTCGAAGGGTTCGGAGAGGACCAGCCTGTTGTCCCCGGACGTCTTGCTCCGGCGCCGGTCGAGTGGCGACGCCGCGAGGAGTGGGGCTTGCCCGACCTCGTGGTATGGATACGCTGGTGATCGACGAACTCGGTGGCTCGTTGAAAGATGCGTTCGAGCCGGGGGTCTTCCGGCGTCCCGTATGTCCGTCGAGCACTCGCACTGTTGGGCGGACCGCTCACACGAAGGGCGGCAGTCATGCGTTATGCGATTCCGGTGGTGATGCTCGTTCTCCTGGGATGCGGCTATTGGCTCTGGCGCTCGCAGCCGAGCGTCGTCGACGTTCCATCTCAGGCGGTGGTCGGGTCGTCGTCCGACACCGACAGGAACGACCGGACCGACGAACCGATCGCATCGGTCGACCAGTCGGACAGCGCGGAGCCGCGGGTCTCGGTGCCCTGGGGCGTGGTCGTCGATCGGCTCGATCTCCGACCGATCGACGGCGCGACCATCGTCGTCGAGCAGCGACGGCCCGAGCGCGAGATCGAGCGAACCACGAGCGATGTGTCCGGGGGGTTCGCGCTCACCGGGCGGCTGCTCCTCTCGGAGAGCGGTTGGCAACTCACCGTGAGCGCCGAGGGATATCTCCCGGAGACTCGGACCATCGATCGGCTCGAGCCGGACCATCCCGGACTGCGGTTCGAGTTGACCCCCGGACTCTCGGTGAGGGGGCGCGTGGTGACGAGCGACGGACGATCGGTCTCCGGCGGACGGGCGATCGTGTCGAACGGAGTGGAAGCACAGATCGCGACCGAGGGCTCGCCCCGTGTGGTCTACAGCGGGACCAAGGGCGCCGAGGTCGAGATCGAACGCGATGGCACGTTCCGCGTCCCCGTCGATGGACGCGACACGCGTGTCGAGGCCTGGGTCGACGGCTACGTTCCCGGAGTGAGCGAAGTGTTCCGCCCGCCGCTCGCTCGGGAGCTCACGATCGTCGTTCGCCCTGGCGAGACGATCACCGGCACCGTGACCTCGCCCGACGGAACACCCATCGTCGGCGCTCGAGTCAGCGCATCACTCGACCCGATCGGCGACCTGGAGCCCGATCGCTCGGTCCGCCGCTATTCGGATGGTGTCGAGACGACCACCGACGCCGCGGGGTCGTTCACGCTGCGCGGCTTGACGCCTACCTTTCATCTCAGTGCTCGACACGATGACTTCTCCACCTACCGCGAGAGAAGGACGGCGACGCCCGAGCCGATCACGATCGTGCTCGATCCCGCCGCCTGGTTGACCGGGCGCGTGTTCGACGGCGACAGCCCTCTCCCCGGTTGCGCGGTGCGTGCGATGGTCGATCGACGACGCGACACGTCGGTCACCGACGAGGCGGGGCGCTTTCGAATCGGCCCCATCGAAGAGAACGCTGCGTCGGGCACGGTCGCCGTGCCCGGCTTCGTCGCGAAGGAGGTGTCGTGGACGTCCGGGCGGGGTGAGCACGATCTCGGAGACATCGTCCTCGACCGCGGAAGAGAAATCCGTGTCCGGGTCACCGACGCCAGCGACGTCGGAGTGAAGGGCGTCCAGTTGCGATTCGGTCCCGACCAGGACCGCCCGTTCGATGTCCGGTGGACCTCTTTCGTCGGGCTCGGCGTGACCGATGGAGAGGGGATCGCCACCGTGTTGGTCGCTCCCGAGGAAGCCACGGTGATGCTCGAAGTCGAAGCGCGACGCCACTACCTGGAGCGGATCCGTCTCGACTCCGCGGCGCTCGAGCGCGCCACGCCCGGCAGCGACGGGTTCGAGCCGATCACGGTGGTCCTGCGGCCCGAGTCGCGGCTGATCGGGCGCTTCGTTCACGGCACCGATCCCGCGCCCGGATTCTCGTGTCGGTTGATCGACCACGACGCGTTCGTCTCCAGCGAAGGATGGAGAGGTGAAGTGTCCACCGGGGTGAACGGTCCCGACGGACGGTTCGCCCTGAGCGTGTCACGGAGCGGACCCGACTTCGTCCTGAGCGTCGGACAGAACGAGTCCGGCAAGGTCGAGCGCGTCGTCCGCGACCTCGCGCCGGGCGA
>JAGQRC010000825.1 GCA_020425835.1 Planctomycetota bacterium
CCCACTGCGAAGCGCTCCTCGATGGCGGCCACCCGGGCCGACCCCAGCCCCTCGTCAACGCCATGCCACTCTTTCCCCCTCATCTCGAGCCCAAGCTCCTGACCGTCCTCCGCGAGGGGTATCGCCTTCGCGACCTCGGGCGCGATGCGCTCGCCGGGGTCGTCGTCGGGATCGTCGCCCTTCCGCTCGCCATCGCCTTCGCGATCGCCTCCGGTGTCCGGCCCGAGCAAGGGCTCTACACCGCGATCATCGCGGGCTTCCTGATCTCCGCGTTCGGCGGTAGCCGAGTCCAGATCGGCGGCCCGACCGGCGCGTTCGTGGTGATCGTGGCCGGTATCGTCGCCGAGCACGGGGTCGAGGGCCTCGCCGTCGCCACGGTGCTCGCGGGCGCGCTGCTCGTGGTGATGGCGTTCGCCCGGCTCGGCGACGTGATCCGATTCGTGCCCTACCCGGTCACCGTCGGTTTCACGACCGGCATCGCGTTGATCATCGGGTTGTCCCAGATCGGCGACGCGCTCGGTCTCCAGGTGGAGGGGCTGCCGGCGAGCGTTCTACCGAAGGCGTGGATGTGGGTCCGCAACGCGACCTCGCTCCAGCCATCGGCCGTGGCGCTCTTCGTCGGCACCGTCGCGCTGATCCAGCTCTGGCCCCGAGTGACGACCCGCGTCCCGGGTCCACTCGTCGCGCTGGTGCTCGCGACGGCGATCGCTCGGGTCGCCGACCTTCCGGTCGCGACCATCGGGAGCCGGTTCGGCGAGGTGCCGTCCTCGCTCCCGACGTGGCGCGGCCTGGAGCTCGATTGGCACCGTATTCCGGACCTCTTCTCTCCCGCGGTCAGCATCGCGCTCCTCGGCGCGATCGAGTCGCTCCTCAGCGCGATGGTCGCCGACGGCCTGGTCCGCGGTCGGCACCGATCCAACGCGGAGCTCCTCGGTCAAGGGATCGCCAACATCGTCACCCCGTTCTTCGGCGGCATTCCGGCCACGGGCGCGATCGCGCGCACCGCGACGAACGTCCGCAACGGCGGTCGCACCCCGTTCGCCGGCATGATCCACGCCGCGACGCTGCTCCTCATCATGCTCGTCGCCGGACGTTGGGCCGCCTGGATCCCGCTCGCCTCGCTGGCGGGGATCCTGATCGTCGTCGCCTACAACATGAGCGAGTGGCGGGTCTTCGTTCGATTGCTCCGCGGACCGCGCGGCGATGCGCTGGTGCTGGTGACGACCTTCGTCATCACGGTCGCCATCGATCTCACCGTCGCGATCCAGGTGGGCGTCGTCCTGGCGTCGCTCCTCTTCATGCGGCGCATGGCGGAGGTCAGTGAGGTGAAGTCGATCCGCGACCTCCTCGACTACGAGTCCGACGCGGTCGAGGAGCGCGTCGAGCTCCCGCCCGAGATCGAGGTCTTCGAGATCCACGGATCGTTCTGCTTCGGCGCGGCGCGGAAGTTCACGGAGGCGCTGCTGGCGATCCAGGCCTCCCCGAGGGTCGTGATCCTCCGAATGCGACACGTCCTCGCGATGGATGCCACCGGCCTCAACGCGCTCGAGGATGTCGTCGCTCGGTTCGAGAGCCAGGGAACGACGGTGCTGCTCTCCGCGGTCCAGCCCCAACCGTTGCGCGCCATGAAGCAGGGCGGACTCCTCGGGAGAATCCCCCCGGAGAACCTGCTCCCGACCTTCTCGGCCGCTGTCGAGCGGGCTCGAGCGATCACCGTCGGCGCAAAGTGATCGGGGCGCCGCCGGCCACGATCCGGGGAACGCTTCCCCGGATCGTGCACGGGCTCAGCGCCGCTCGGCGAGCTCCGGCTCGGGGTCGGGCTGCTCGTACTTCGAGAGGTCGACCTCGTCCCATCCCGCCGAGCCTCGGTCGCCCATCAGCTTGAGGGCGAGGAGCGATGCGAGGCCGAGCCCGGTGATCACGAGGAGCGCGTAGAACATCCCGAAGATCTTGAAGGTCGCGGTGACCGTGGTGACGCCGCCCTGGTCGAACCCGGAGAGCCCCGGCACTCCCATGCGCCCGATGAAGATCGAGAGCGGCAACCCGGCCATCACCGCCCGAGCCAGGATGCTGACGGCCGTCGTCGGGAGCCCTTCGCCTCGGAATGCCGCGGTGATGCCACCGACTGCGAACCCGAGGATGCCGATCAGCACGAACATGAGCGGCCAAGCCATCTGCCACGCCTCGGGCTCGAACAGGATCCCGATCACGCGTCCGCCGCCGACATCGACGAGTCCGAAGCCGAGGATGACCAGTCCCCCGAGACCGGTCAGGACCCGCGGCAGGACGGCTGCGCTCCTCTTG
>JAGQRC010000826.1 GCA_020425835.1 Planctomycetota bacterium
TCTTCTTCGCCGAGTTGTTCTTCTTGTTGACGGTCTTCGGCTTGTTGCCCGCCTTCGACTGGGTCTTCATGGAGCTCTTCGCCGGCGACTTCCGGACCGAGGCACGGGTCGTGCGCACGGCGGACGAACCCTTGCTTCGGCTCGCTCGGGCCGAGGTAGCGCGAGCGCTGTTGTTGCTGCCGGAGATGCCACCGCACATCCAGTTGCGCATGCTGGTCGGGCTGACCTTGTTGCTCTTGCAGAAGCCGGTGAAGGACTTGCCTTGCTGCTTCGCCTGCTTCCACTTCTGGATGAGTCGCTGCTTCTGAGCGACGGTGTACGTCTTCCGCTTCGCGGTCTTGGTCTTCGTGGTCACGTGGTCCCTTTCTCTGCTCTCTTCGTTTCGAACCGAAGAAGAGTAGGATGCCTCTTCCTCCACCGTCAAACTCCTGACGGCGATCCTGATGAGCGGAGTGCCGCGTCCCGTGCGCCGTCGAGGCTCGGAGGATCGTCGACCTTCCAGACGCGCGGAGCGCGTCGGTCCGAGCGCGAGGAAGCGCGCGCGACCGATGTCGTATCGGACCACTCGACCGCGGGGGTTGAGCGAAATCGTGTCGGAATCTCGGCGCGAGTCGCGACTTGCACCGAACCGAGTGGGCGCGCCCGATCATCGGAATCGCAGAGTGACGACCTTCGCGCGCGGGACTCTGTCACGGACAGCCGGGGAACACCGCGCAATCGAGAGGATCGGAGCCGCTCGGATCGAGACCGCACGACGGATGAGGTGAGACCGGTGGGGCGCCGCTCTCGAACAGAGCGACCAGGGCGTAAACCACGTCCGCGACGTTGATTCCACCGCTGTCATCGACGTCGCACGCGTCTGCGCATCCCGCGGGTCCCGCGGCGAAGAGCACGTCGAGCAACGTGATCACGTCGGCCAACTCGAAGCCACCGTCGCCTCGGCAGTCGCCGCGCACGAAGCTCGGTCCGGGGTCGAGGCACTGTCGGTCGCGGATGAGAATGTCGTCGACGGCGGCCTCGACGATCGAGCCGCCGAACAGATCCGAAGCGATGAACCGAATGCGAATCGACGAGCTCGGCGCGACCCGATCGAACGGCGCGAACTCGTGCCGGAACCAACCGCCGAGGGTCTCCGGGCCGTCGGGACCGACCGTCTCGACCTCGACCCAGTCGACCTCGTTGCTCGACACTTCGACCCGCAGGACGTCCTCGTGGGGGTTGGATCCTCCGGCGTTCGAGTACCAGCGCCAGTATCCGACCACCGGAGCGGTGGCGTCCGAGAGATCGTAGGCCGGAGTGATCAGGGTCGTCTGTCCACCATCGACATCGGCCAAGCCGATCGCTCCGCCGACCGTGCCCTGGCCCGTGACCCAGCACTGAGTGCCGATCGGGCTGTGGTCGCTCTCGGGCTGCGCCGGGGTGCCGATCGGGTTGACGTGCACCCAGATCCCGGAGACCGCGGTGTCATCGGCGCTCCCCACGATCCATCCCGAATCGCTCTCCACCGGATCGTCGATGAGCTCGATCTCGGCATCCGCAACGGTGGCGCGATGCCCGGGTTGCCCGAGCTCCGGGTCGGCGTAGGTCGTGAAGGCCGTGTCCTTGGCCAGCAGGCGGAACTCCGCGACGGAGCCGCACTCGAGACCGGGGGGGAAGTCCGCTCGGAAGGCCAGGTCACCCAGGGCGGTGACGACCGCTTCCGTCGGTCCTTCGCCGACGTCGAAGGCGACCCGGGCGGTGCCGGGTTGGTACTCGCCGCCGATCGACTCGACGATCGTGAACTCGAAGGAGATTCCGAGCCCCCCGATCGTGGTCGGAAGCTCCGCATAGAGGAAGTCCAACGGCGGCGGCACGTCGATCTCGCACGCCACGGCTTGGGAGGTCTCGGTCGCCGAGGCGCCCCGGACTTCGTACGACGTCGGGCCCGACTGTGCCCCGGTGTCCGTGAAGCTCGTGGCATCGCCGAGGAGTGAAGCGAGGAGCACCCCGTCGCGGAGCACGTCGATCTTCCGGTAGCTCGCACCGTTGTTCCAGGTCAGCTGGACCCCGACCGCATCGGCCCAACAGGCGAAGTCGGTCGGGGGGGGCAACGTGCTGCTCGACGGGACTCGAACGGCCACCGTCTGCGGATCCGAAACCTTGAAGAGCTCGATCTCGACCTCGCCGAGAACGGGCGGGGTCGTGGCGTCGAATCGGAACGAGTAGAGCCGGCTCCAACGAATCGCATTGGCGTTGGGATCCTGCGCGAAACTCTCCGTGCTCCAGGTCACCGAGTCGTCGACGGTCACCGTCCACGGCGCG
>JAGQRC010000827.1 GCA_020425835.1 Planctomycetota bacterium
GGTCTCGGCCGCGGAACGACATCTCCGGGCCGCCCTGAGCAGCCGACGCTCGCTCCTCGGACTCGAGCACCCGGAGACTCTGGACACGATCCAACGGTTGGCGACGCTCCTGTGCGACTCGGGTCGCCCCGAGGAAGCGGAGTCGTTGGCGCGCAAGGCGATCGAGGCGAGTCGCGCTCGGATCGGACCCGTCGCGCTCGAAACCTTGGACGCGACGCGCCTCCTCGCTCGCGCGCTGTCGATGCGGGGGGAGATCGTCGAGGCGCACTGTCTGCTCGAGTTCGCCGTCGAGGAGAGCGAGCGGAACGAGCCGGGGGAGCCGCGTACGTTCGCGATGGTCGCAGAGCTCGGCAGCCTCGAACTCCGTCGAGGGCAGTTCGATCGCGCCGAGGAGTTGTTGACGAAGTCGCTCGAGGACTGCGAGGCGAACCTCGGCCAAGACCATCCGCAATCGCTCCGCGTGCGGACGTTGCTCGCCGAAGTACTCCAGGCGCGAGGTCAGTTCGAACGCGCGAGCGAGCTGCTGACAGTCGGTCTTCGCTTGCAGGAGAAGGTCCTCGGCGACCAGCACCCGCAGACGTTGGCGACACTCGAGACGTTGGCCGAGCTCTACCGGAAGAGCGACCGCACCTATCTCTCGGTCTTCCTGCTGGAGCGGCTCGTCGAGGTCCGCACTCGGATCTTCGGTCGCGACAACCCGAAGACGTTGCGAGCCACGCTCCACCTGGGCG
The DNA here is from genome assembly GCA_020425835.1 of Planctomycetota bacterium. The sequence continues at coordinate 732 of JAGQRC010000827.1, forward strand.
CGGCGTTCCTCCACCAGGGGAAGGCGGACGCCGCGATCTCTCACTGTCTGCGCGCCCTGCGGACGGCGGAGATGCTCCATCCGTTCGGCTCGTCGGAGGAGGTCGCCGCGGCGAGCAACCTCGGGTTCGCCGCCCAGCGACGCAACCGGGCCGAGGAGGCGGTCACCTGGTTCGAGCGAGCGCTGCGCGTCGCCACCGTCGTTCTCCTCCCGGACGACCCACGGCTCGCGGTGATCCGGGCCAACTACGCCATGTCGCTCGTCGGGGTCCACCAACGCGAGCGCGCCGAAGCGTTGCTCCGCGAGACCTACGAGGCGCTTCCCGACGCCAACGGCGACACGCCGGTCTCGTTCGTCCCCCTCGTCTTCCGGCGCCCGATCGCTGACCTGCGGGAAATGTACGAGCAGTGGGGCGGCGGGGTCTTCAACGACGGTGTCTGACACGCCGCAAGGTGTTTGTCAGTCGCCTCTTGGAACTTCCGTCGCGAGTTTCGTCAGAAACTCTGCCCCGGCTGCTCCTCGATTCCGTTGATCTCAGTGACGGGGCGAGTCGGCCGAGGGAACTCGGCACCGTCCGCTCCGCCGAGACCGTCCACCTCCTCTTCCGCGCGAGCCGGGATCGATCAGCTTCGACCCGAGCTGCCGAGGAGCCGGCGCTGTGAGACGCGCCGGCGCCGACCCCCGGCTCGCGCGTGACCACTTCCGGTGGACCGCCTCGCCCACAACTCAGCCATCGTTGCGGAGCCTCTCTCAACCCCCCCCGGAGAGGCTCCTTTTTTTGTTGGCGCGTGGGTGAGATGGGCTCCGCGGATCCCCAGGCCGAGTCGAGGTACGGGAACGGCTCGACCGGTCGCGTGAGGCGATGGCGGAGCTGCGAAACGCGAGATCGCCATCGCCGACGTGTAGCGCGGGTGTTGGCCTTGGAGACCCCGGACCCGCACCTCATCGGCGATCCCGGCACTTCCAAGGACCTCGCCGAGTTCAGCTGCCGCGGTGTGGGCCGAGCCCGAGCGAAACGGCGCGAATCGCGGCCAGCTGCAACACGGCGGCAAGACGCCGAGCCGTGGGGCGGTTCACATCCTCACGGCGAGGGAAACTCCACTCCCCACCGGCTCCGAGCGCCAACGTCGCGGCCCCACCGGACGTGCCCACCGGCTTCAGCGGCGTCGCCATTCGCTGAAGCCCGAACCGGCATACCCGATCCGACGACCGCTGCCAGCCGGTGGGTCTAGGAGCCCGTTGAGAAACTCATTCCGGCCGAGAGCCCGAGTCTTCCGTCGGCAGCACTCCCGCCGAAACTCGACGTCTCCACCAATGTGCCTGCGTTCCGTCGGAAGCACTGGCCTCGGAATCTCGGACTCCCCGCACGAAAGCGGTTTCTCAACGGACTGCTAGACCCGCATGTGGGCGTAGCGATAGTCCCGCGGGGGATCGAACGTCTCCTTGATCGACCGGGGGGCGACCCAGCGCAGGAGGTTGAGCGGACTACCCGCCTTGTCGTCGGTTCCGTGATAACGCCTATCGCATTCACCACCGCCAGCGCCCCAACCACAACGCCCTCAGGGG
>JAGQRC010000828.1 GCA_020425835.1 Planctomycetota bacterium
CAACGGTGCGCCGGCCACCGCGGCGTCGGTCTCCTTCTGCGATGGCACCCTCGGAACTCCTCCGGTGGCCAACGTCGTCGTGATCGGTGGCGCGAGCCTCGGATTCGCCGAGATGAACGGCGCGGTCTCGATCAACAATCCGAACCAGCTCACCGCGAGCGACGAGACCGCGCTGATCGGTGGCTCGGCCGACGTCGCGGTCACGCTGTCGACGGATGCCCTGTCGTCCTGGGCCGCCGTCCAGGTCTCGATCTCGATCGATGACTCGGTCCTGACGACGACCGCTGTGACCGACCTCACCGGCGCAGAATACTTCGCAGTGCAAATGGGCGCCGCCAACGAGGTCGTCTTCGGTCTCGTGATGGAGTTCGACGGCGCGGCTCCGACCACCGGTCCGCTCGGCCCGGGTTCGGACATTCCGGTCGCCACCCTCAGCTTCGACGTCTCCCCGACGGCGGCCGCGGGTGCGACTCCGATCGCGTTCGTCGATGGGCTCGGCGTCCCGGCGATCAACAACCTGCTCGTCGACACCGGGGGCATGACTTCGGCGCCCGGGACCAACGACGGCAGCGTCACGCTGCTCGACTTCAACGAGTTCCTCCGCGCGGACTGCAACAACGATTCGCAGATCGACATCGCGGACGGCGTCTTCCTGATCAACTTCCTGTTCAACAGCGGCGCGACTCCGGTCTGCGACGATGCGTGCGACAGCAACGACGATGCGAGCCTGGATGTGACGGACGCGATCTACGTCTGGAACTACCTGCTGCTCGACGGCCCGGCTCCGGCCGCTCCGTTCCCCGCCGCGGGTATCGACCCGACCGCGGGTGACGGCCTCGGTTGCAACGGTGACGCGGACGACTAGTCCGACTCCTCCTACAAGAGGCGACACCTGAGGCAGTGAGACGCAGAACGAGCGAGGAGATGGCGGCGCCTTCTCCTCGCTCGTTTCCTTTCGGCGTGACGAGATCCGTCTCGGATAGCCTCGCTCCCTCCACGCGCCTCGAGTCGTGGGCGCTGGAGACCCGGTCACTCGGCGGCCCCTCCATCCACGGGGCTGCAGTTCCACGGCTCGAGCCAGTACATCCGCAGGGAGACAGCGCCCAGGCCTACCCGGCCGACCACCATCGGCGGTGGGCGACGAGCGACCAAGGTCGCGTTCGGCTCTCGAGCACGTTCCACCCAGACTCGTTCGCCGTAAGCCACTCGGATCCGCGCCGGTCGCCAGCGCGTCACTCCGTCATCCGTCGCGGATCGCCAGAACGGCGCTTCTCCGAGCCGGAGCACGGTGGCCCCCTCTTCGCCGACTTCGCCGATCTCCCGCGAGGGGCTCCACGCCTCCGGCCACTCACCCTCGGGCTCCAGGTCGAAACCATCGAGGAGGAGGGTGGAGGTCTCGCCTCGCCGCCTCCACCAGCGCCAGTGTGACCCGCTTCGTTCGAGTTCGTGGAACACCTCACCATCGTCCGCCGCATACGGCCCGACCCGGACTCGACCGCCACTGTAGGACCACTCGGCGTCATCCACGCGTCGGCGATCCCTCGAGTACTGCGCTCGACACCGAACGAGTCGGGTCCAGGCGCGCCGTTCCACCGACCGACGGCGTTGGCACTCGATCGTCGATCGGAGGAGATCGGCACCGATCCCGAGCACCAACGCACCGACGACCATCGCGACGACGAGCTCGGTCAGGGTGGACCCGCGCGTCGCCACTCGACCGCTTCGGGTCCGATCTCGAGAATCGGCGTTCGCACGAGCACCGGCGCTCCCGTGTGGCTCCCTCGCTCTGCGACCAGCCACCATGACTCCTCCTCCCACTCGAGCCACGCGCGGTCGATCGCAGAATCCGGGTCCCGAGGCAGCGCCGGTACCCCTCGGTCATCGACCTGGACCCGACCGAGTTCCTGATCCAACTCCATCTCTCGAGCCAAGGTCGATTCTGCTTCCCGGGCGGACCGAACCACGCGATCGAGGCCGTGGAGAACGGGAAAGGCGACGCCGACGAAGATGACCGCGGCGAGCATCGCGTCGATCAGGACTCCACCACTTCGCGGGCTCATGGCTGCGTCCGCGCGGACAGATCGCTCGCCGGGGGAAGGAGACACTCCATCTCGAGTTGCTCGACCAGCGGCCACGGTCCGCCCGCGGGACCGTCCATCCAGCCCGAGACGACGAACGCTTCACCGGGGAGCAACGGCGCACCGGAGACTCGCCGGCCCTCACCCTCGATGGCCGGGCGCGCGCCGAGGCTCCGCGAAGCGAGGCTCCATCGGAGGGTGCACTCGACGGGCAACG
>JAGQRC010000829.1 GCA_020425835.1 Planctomycetota bacterium
GCCCGGCTCACGACGCTCTGCACGTCCAGGAATCGAAGCCGCTCGTTGACGGCCGCCCCGGCGACTCCCACCATCGATCGATCTGGGCCCCGTGCGGCAGGTGCGGCGGCTTCCACGAACTCGGAAGGAGGGCTGCGTGCTCAACCGGTGCGGCATTCTCGGATGGATCCTGGTGGTGGTCTCTCCCGTCTGGGCCGACTTCGACTACCCGGACTTCTCATCGGCGTCCGGTCTGTCGATCGTGGGGGATGCGTCGCAAGTCGGGGTCGAGCTCGAACTCACACCCAACCTCCAGCAGCAGGTCGGCGGCTTCTATCGGGTCGATCAGGAGTACATCGGCGGTGGGTTCGACACGACCTTCGAGTTCCGGGTCTCGATGGATGGCGCGGACGGGATCGCGTTCCTGATCCAGGCGGAGTCCGCGACCGCGCTGACGACGAACGCTGGCTCGACACTCGGCTACGCCGACGGCCCGGCCCAGTGCGGGTTCGTCCCGGGAAACTCTGGGATCAGCCAGTCCTGCGCGGTCGAGTTCGACGGCTGGAACAGCGATCCGATCTGCTACGCGGAGCCGGGCACCGCGCGGCACATCGCGATACAACCGTCGATCGGACCGAACACCGGCAACTACTCTTTCGCCGCCGCAGGACTCGCGACGCCGGCGAACTGGGAGAACGGGCTGATCCACACCGTGCGGATCGTCTACGACGCCACGGGATCACTGATGCAGGTCTACCTGGACGACTTGGTCACCCCCGCTCTGGAGGCGACCATCGACCTCCCGGCGGCGATCGGCGCGGATACCGCTTGGGTCGGTTTCACCGGCGCGACCGGTGGTGTCACGGCGCGGCACGCGATCCTGTCGTGGTCGTACATCGGAGCCTCGACCGGCCCGACCTTCCGTCGCGGCGATGTGAACGACGACTCGGTGTTCGACATCTCCGACGCGGTCTTCCTCCTCGCCGCGCTGTTCATACCCGGCTCGGATGAAGCGGTCTGTCCGGACGCCGCGGACATCAACGATGACGGAACGAACGATGTGTCGGACGCGGTCTACGGCCTCGCCACGCTGTTCATCCCCGGCTCGCTCCCCCCACCGGCCCCGGGCCCGGCCACGTGCGGTGGCGACCCGTCCGCCGATGGGCTCGATCCGTGTGATCCGACTAGCTGCCCCTGAGTCGCGATCGACAACGCGGCCCGGATCGAGTGCGACCGGGCCGCTGCGTTCAAGGGCAGACGACCTCACGGGCAGGCGGGGAAACCGTTGCACGGCAGCGGTGGATCCAAGACGATCCCACAATCCGGATACGGGAGGCTCGGCGGCGCGCCCATCGAGAAGAGCGTGGCGAGGGCGAAGACCGCGTCCGCGAGATTGATCGAAGCGTCCGCGTTCGCGTCGAGCGCGAGTGGGCACGGCACCGTTCCCCCGCTGAAGAGCCAGGTGAGGGTCAACACGGGATCCGAGATGTCGAGGGCACCGTCCGCGTTGGCATCCGCGCGGATGAAAGGGATCGAGGTCATCGTCGGGCAGTCCGCCAGATCGACGATGTGGACACCCGCACCATCGGCCGCCAGGTAGGCGACTTCACCGACGACGTCCAGATCGCGAACCGTACCGTAGACCTGATAGTTCATCACGAAGCGCGGCTGCGTCGGATCGGCGATGTCGACGAGCGAGACCCCTCCGCCGTAGACCGCGACGAGCGCCCAATCGCCCGTCACCACGACGTCGTACGCGTTCGACCAACCGCCGAGCCCGACCACCGAGACCAACGCCGGGGCGCTGGGGACCGAGACATCCACGACGACCAGGCCGTCGTACCCCGCCGTGAGGAAGGCGTAGTTGCCGGAGACCTTCACCTCCTCGAGCGCGAACGGACTCAGGAACTCCCCGACGAACGCCGGGGCAGTCGGATCGGAGACGTCGTAGATCGCGAGCCCATCCGGTCCGGCCAGGTAGAGCAACGAGCCCACGAAGTCCGAAGCGATGTGCGATGAGAGTGAGTCGAACTGTCCGAGCAGCATCGGCGCAGTCGGCACCGACACATCGGCGAGGATCACCTGGTTCGAACCGGCGAGGATCGCCGTGACGCCGTTCGACACGGAGACGTCCTTGCCATCACCGGAGCCGATGTTCCAGTCGCTGGCGAGCGTCGGCGCCGCGGGATTCGAAACGTCGATGATCCGCACGCCCGGGAAGTTGATGTCGATCGCGTACAGGACGTCGCCGTCGAGGACCACGTCCCAGATGATGTTCGGCAGTATGGTCGGCTGGGAGAACGACA
>JAGQRC010000830.1 GCA_020425835.1 Planctomycetota bacterium
CCCATCGAGTCCTCGTGCGGAGCGCGATGCCAGGACTCGATGACGTGATTCGTCAGCGTTGTGATCTCACGCCACGCCTCCGATCGGCGCGACCGCTTCCCCGCACACCACTTCTCCACTCGCTGACTCAGGTACGGAACCGCCGCCGCTGCGCCACTCTGAAGGAGCACCTCGCCGTATCGGCTCTGCGGCCAGAGCACGATCACCGCGCGATGGTACGCCCGCTCGAAGCTTCCCCCCTCGTTCCCGGTCGCTTCCGCGACTCGCTGGACATCGGGCTTCTCGTTGCGGAGCCCGCCCGCCGGCAGCAACTCCCCGCGTCCGAGCGGGATGCTCCCGAAGTCGACCGAGCGATCCTGCGTGTCCCTCCATTCATCGATCGAAGCCGAAGCATCCCAGACGTCGTAGATCTCGAACTCATCGCAATCGTGAAACTCCGGTTCCGCCAGACCGCGATACCAATCGGATCGGCTGTAGTGACTCCGTGGAAGATGGAACGGCACCTCCGCGGAGCCGGACTCCTCGAGGTGCACGATACCGAGGTGAATCGCGTAGTCCGCTCGAGACGCCGCCTCCGCGAGAAGACGACCCCACGCGGCATCGCGGTTCTTGAGACCGGAGAACGAGAGCCCGGCCGGCGTGTACTGGTGCTCGAGCAGGTAGACGACCTTCGGTGGTGCGCCGGAATCCGCAGCCCACTCGCGCAGGATCTCCGCCGCGCGCAGCGTCTGCGGTCGGTAGTCGGGCGGCTGGAGCTGGCTTCGATCTCCCCGACGACGCTTCGCACGCACCAGGTTGTAGATCAGACAGAGCCGGTGACCGCGCGTGATCGGAAGGACCTCGTGCTCGCAATCGGCGTAGAAGGCGGCATAGCCGAGCGACGACAGCAGATCATCACCCTCCACCCCGACATCGAGCTGCTCCTCCCGATCCCCGCTCCGCACGACGAGTGTTCCGCCCACGTGCTCCGACGGCAGGGTGACGACGAGGGTCGCGAACATCCCCTCGCTCTTCTCGGTATCGCGGTGGGAGACGAAGAAGCTCCCCTCATCGTAGAGGAGCATCTTGTAGAGCTCGGCGGAGACCTCGACATCCGGACAACCCAAGCCGACGGCCACCCGTTCGACGATCGAGTCGAGCGTCTTCTTCCAGCTTCGCCCACTCAGCGAGAACGCCTTCGGACCGAGCTGCCAGACCTTGCGGACCTTCGTATCGACCAACGTCTCGCTGCCGCGACCGTAAGGCGCGCGCTCCGCCCGATCGGCGATCGCCCGCGCCTGCTGATCCAGCAGCGGAAACGCGATCGTCCCCACCCCTTTCACCGTGAGCCGAGGCAGCGGAGTCTCGATCGCCCCCGAAGTCACGAACGACCCGGGCCGATCCACACTCGCGAGCACCGCGGTCAACTCCTCGAGCCCATCGTTGTAGTCGATGTCGAACGGCTGCATGCCTCGCCCTCCTCTCTGTACTCCCGACCTCACTCCGTACAGGAGTCCCGGATCACCTTCCAGCCGTTCCGCGCATCGATCGCCTCGAGGAGCAGATTCCGCAACTCCTCGGCGTCGACACGGTCGTCCGGAACCGACTCGATCGACTCCACGAGCACGCGCCGGTCCGCGGCGCGTCTCGTCATCAACAGAATCTGGCTGTAGAACTCGCAGGCGTAGGCGAACGTCTCGCGCATGAAGTACTCGATCGACAAGAGGTACTTACGACCCCGCGAAGTGGGGAGACCCAAGCTCTCCCTCCGCGTATTGTGGAAGAGGTGCGCCACCTCGTGGACGACCAGATCATCGAGTGGGCGTGTCTTGTCGAAGTAGTCTAGTGAAACGTAGCAGGTCGAATCCTCCGAGTAGCCCGTCGGCGGGACATCGCTCTCGATCAGCGGCGCCCCGATGTGGCCCAGGTACATCCAGGCGATCTTCCACGCAGTACTCAGGTAGTTCGCGGAGCGAATCCACTCCTCCACGCTGTCGGGGGCGAGGAACCGAACGGATCCCGCCGCGCAGTCGAGAACCGTCTCGCGCTCCTTCGGGGGGAACAGCCCTCGGACCATTGGCTCGAGCTTCCGCCGCAAGGACTCCGAAGATCGCGCCTCCTCGAGCCCCGCGGGCGCTGGCAGCGTCACGCGACTCTCGCGGCGACGGACCTCCGCGATGAGCCCGTCCCGAAACGCTCGACCGCCGTTCTCGGCGCACTCGATCAAGTTCTGACCGGGCCAGTCCCTGAACCAATCGTCGCACTTGCCAGTGGCAACGAACTCGGCGACCAGCTCTCGTCG
>JAGQRC010000831.1 GCA_020425835.1 Planctomycetota bacterium
TCGGCAAGGAGATCCGACGACCGTTCATCTCCCAGAGCGCGATCACCGGCATCGAGGGCGAGCCGTCGTCGTTCGCGCTCGGCGACTTCGATGGCAACGGCCTGCGCGATGTGGCGATCACCGGACACGCACCGGACCAGGTCACGGTCCACGCCCAGATCGCCGACCGACAGTTCGATGATCCGGTCACCCTCGTCGGCGACCTCGGCTCGATGGAGGAGCCGACGCAGGCGCGATCGACCGACATCGATGGAGATGGTCGCGAGGACCTCTACGTGCGGGCCCGCCTCTCCAACGACATCGCGCTCTACTTCGGCTCCACCACGGGACTCTCGTCGACGCCCGATCTCGTCCTCGTCGACCCCCTCGGTGACGCGCCGTCGCTCGCCGGCGCCGACCACCTCGATCCCGACCACGATGGTCGCGCCGATCTGATCTCGTGGAACGGGAGCGCGGGGTTCACGCTCTTCGTGCAGACCGATGACCGGGAGTTCGCGCCGTTCGTGGTCGACTTCGCGCTCGATGGATCGACGTTCGGCGACGGAAGCGCGCTGGTCGACCACGAGGTTCGCCAGATCGTCCCGCTCGGTCGGAGTCTCGACGGCAGACAGCGTGTCGCCCTGTTCCTCTTCGACACCACCCCGGACTCCAATCCCCCGTACCGGATCACCACCGCGTGGATCGACATCGTCGACACCACGGGCCCCGTGCTCGACGTCCAGGTCGCGTTCGGCCCGATCGCCTGGCAGTCGACGAGCGACAGCTTCGTCGGTCCCTACACCGCCGACCTCACGCGCGATGGCAACCTCGATCTCGTCGTGTTCCGGACGACCACCGGCGCGGTCACGCTGCTTCCGTCGCTCGGCGCGGACAGCTTCGCGGTTCCCGTCGTGCTGCCGCAGGTCGCCGGCCCGGGCTACGTCACGTTGCGCGGCGGCTCGGTCGACATGGATGACGAGGTCGACCTGCTCTTCTCCCGGGGCACGACGAGCGGGAGCGATGTCGGTATCGCGGAGAACGTCGGGCCCTCGGGTCCCCGCGTCGCGCAAGAGCTCACGAACGGGACCGATCCGGCGACGCCGATCGACACCCGCGCCGAGGACCTTGATCGCGATGGACGAGCGGACGTCATCCACCTCGAGTCCCACGGCGATGCGCCGCACGAGCTCGCGCTCCACCGTCAGCTCGCGCGAGGTGACTTCTTCGACGACGTCGACGCGGTCCTCCCCGCGGTCGGTGGGTTCGAGATCACCACGATCGGGTTCGCCGATCTCGACGGCGACGAACGACTCGATGTGATCCGAGCGGAGACCGGCGCATCGAGCTGCCGCATCGCCGTCCACCGACAGAGCCAGCCCCGCGCGCTGCAACCGTTCGCCTCGGACGTCTGGACCTTCCCCGGCGCGGAACTCCGCGGCGTGGACCTCGCCGACATCGATGGCGATGGTGAAGTGGAGATCCTGGCGATGATCTCGGGACTCGGACCGAGCGGCGAGCTCCACATCCTCGACTGGGACGACGGACTGGTGGAGGCGCCTCCGATCATCGATCCCGATGGCGCGACGTCGGTGCTCGTGGAGACCGGCGACCTCGACGGCGACGGGCGGCTGGATCTCCTGGTCGCCAACGACACCGGACTGATCGCGTGGCTGCAGACAGGGCGGACCGGCGCGATCGAGCTGAGCTCGCTCCCGGTCCTCGCGGACGATGAGCTCACGGGTCCGGTCGCGACGATCGGCGACGCGGACGGCGACGGAGTGTCGGAGATCGTCTGCCTCTGCGGTGCGAAGATCCGGGTCTTCGCTCACGATGCGGGCACGTTCATCCCCGAGGTCGAGGTGGCGCTCGCACCGGTCGGTCTCGACATCGTCGCGACCGACATCGCGCTCTTCGACTCGGATGAGGAAGGCCGGATCGACATCGCGGCGAGCGGGTTCATCGCGAGCACCGCCCTCCCCCGCGTCTGGAATCTCCGCCAATCCGCGCCGGGCAACTACCTCGTCCAGATCGTTGCGAGCGACAGCCCCGCGGTCGGTGAGGATGCGCTCGCGTTCGAGAGCGTCGATCCGGCCGACCTCGATGGCGACGGACGGACCGACCTGATCATCGCGGAGAGCACTCGAGGCCGCGTCGAGGTTCGGCACGCCCGCTGGGGCGGTGGCTTCGTTGACCCACCGCAACTGCTCGGTTCGGACGCGACCACGACGGGGATCCGCGACGCGCGCGTCGTCGATCTCGATCGCGACGGATCGTTCGATCTGGTCACGCTCGGAGCCACG
>JAGQRC010000832.1 GCA_020425835.1 Planctomycetota bacterium
GTAGCGGCCGAGAAATCCCCCGCCGCCGGTTACCAGCACCCGCACGCCGCCGCCCTCCACGCTGTCCTGGCTTGCCCGCTGGCCCTCACTTGGCGTCCGCGCCCCGCTGGATGCTCCGCTGCAACTTGTCGAAGGCGGCCCGCGCGTCGTCCCGAGTGGGCTTGACCGGCTCCACCACCGACTTGCCCGCTCCCGACTCACCCGTCGCTTCCTCCAGGTCGACCTGATCGCGCAGGGATTGGGCCATCGAGGTCATGTCACGAAGCTTGAGGGAGAGATGGACCACCAGAGCGACCAACACGATCAACAGCACGACGTAGATCCGCCGATCGCGGCGATAGACGGCGGCGAGCTCGAGGTCGGTCGGCATGCGGTGCGTCCCTACTTGTTCTTGCGCTCCAGGAACGCGGTCATACGTTCGAATTTGTCCTGGGACTCGAAGCAGATCGCCTGCGCCAAGGTCTCGAACAGGTCTCGGCCACGGGCTCCGGTCTCCGGCGCGCCGTCGATCGCGAGCTTGGCCAAACGCACCGCGGCGATGGAGTTCTTCGCGATCCGCTCGGCCAGATCTGCCGCAGCGCGGACGAGTTGGTCATCCGGAACGACCCGATTGACCAGACCGATCCGCTCCGCCTCGGTCGCCGTGATGATGTCACCGGTGAAGATCAGCTCCCGCGCCTTGCCCACCCCGCACAGCCGCTGCAGGCGATGCGTGCCTCCCGCTCCCGGGATGATCCCCAGCGCCACCTCGGGCTGACCGAATCGTGCGGACTCTCCAGCGACACGGATGTCACACGCCATCGCGAGTTCGCAGCCGCCACCCAATGCCCATCCGCGGACCGCGGCGATGGTCGGCGCGGGAAGCTCCTCGAGGCGTCGGAACAGCCCCTGGTTGATGCGTTGGAACGCCTCCGGCGCCCGCCGATCTCGGAGCTGAGCGATGTCGGCGCCGGCGACGAAGGCCTTCTCCCCGGCACCCGTGATGATCACCGCCGCAACGCGTTCGTCGCGCTCGATCGATGCGAGCGCTTCGTGAAGCGCGTCGACCATCGGCAGGTCGAGCGCGTTCCGAGACTCCGGGCGATTGAGTGTCACTCGAACGATCGACACGGGTCGGGCACCATCGGCGCGGTCGACGCTCTGGGACTCGACCAGGACGCGGGGCGCATCGGTCACGGCCTACCTCAATTCGTCTTCCAGTCGAGCGCCTCGCGAGGATCGGGGCGTTCATCCGGATCCTGCCAACGCGGTTCGCGCTTCTCGAGGAACGCCGCGATGCCCTCTTCCACATCCGGGTGGGGGAGGAGCTTCTCCAGGTACTGCGTCTCCATGTGGGGGATGCGCTCCCCCCAGCGGCGACGGGCCTCGTCGTGGACGAGATCGGCGATCATCCCGAGGATGGCCGGACTCTTCTGCGCGAAGAGATCCAGCTCGGCCTCGACTCCGGCCTGCAACTGACCTCCGGTGACCACCCGGTCGACCGCGCCGTGTCGACAGAGCTCCTCCGTGTTCGCCGGTTGTCCGGAAATCAGCATACCGACCGCCATCCCGGTGGGCAGCCTCTCGGGGAGAAGGGGGATCGCCACTGGCGGATAGCAACCCAAGGTCACCTCGGGGAGACCGATGCTCGCCGAACTCTCGGCCACGACTCTGTCGCAAGCGAGCGCCAGCTCCGCGGCTCCCCCGAGACAGTGGCCGTGGACGGCGGCGATCGTGAACGCTCGCAGCTTCAGGAGCTCGGCGAAGATCTCGTGAAAGGCCGGGAGGAGCTCCGGCATCTCCTCGCGGGTGTGCTGCTTGATGTCGACACCGCTGGAGAAGCACTTTCCGTGGCCGCGCAGAACGACGACGCGAGACCGGTCGTCAGCACGGATTTCCTGGAGCGCGCTGGTCAGCTCCCGGCAGTGATCGAGATCGAGAATGTTGTGAGGTCCGTGTTCGATGGTGACCGAGCTAAAGGGCACACCTCGGTGAACCTTGTTGTCCAAGTGAATCGGCATGACGATCTCCCCTCGGTCAGCGCCCCCGGAACTCGGGCGTTCGTTTCTCCTGGTACGCAGCAATGCCCTCCCGCGCATCCTCCGAGACGAAGAGCTGCTGTTGGAGCTCGCGCTCGAGAGCGAGGGCGTCGGCAAAACTCATCTCCGCTCCGCTCTGCACGGAACGCTTGATCAATCCGACAGCCTTGGCGGCACGTCGTGGCGGACAGAAGGAGCGAGCGAAGTCGTCGACCCGTTCCCAGAACTCGGCCCGGTCCCAGACCTCGTCGACGAGCCCGT
>JAGQRC010000833.1 GCA_020425835.1 Planctomycetota bacterium
CGGCTGGCTCTCGGACCTGCTCGCCCGCGCCTCGCTTCCGGAGAGTCACGCCGCCGACGGCATCGTCGTCGGAGGAACGAAGCTCGGTCCCCTGGCGGGAACCGCGCTCCGGACGATCGCCATGGACCGACCATCGGAGTTCATCGAGAAGGCTCGATCCCTGCGACCGATCACGAACGATGTCGACGGTCCGCTCGGCGAGCTCGCGCGACGGCGCCGCGACGTCCGCCACGCCGCGTCGATCATCGAGGCACGACTCGCCGCCACGGAGGCCCCCCAGGGGAAGTTCCCGAACGATCGCTTAGGAAGACAGTTCGAGGTCGCCGCTCGTCTCCTCTGCAGCGACGTCCCGACGCGCGTGATCAAGCTGTCGATCGGTGGCTTCGATACCCACACCAACCAAGCGGGGTCGCATCAGCGACTCCTCGGCACCCTGGCCGAAGGGCTCGTCGCTTTCGAGTCGGCGCTGCGTCGCTCCGGGCACTGGGACCGGGTGCTCGTCCTGACCTACTCCGAGTTCGGCCGTCGGGCCGGAGAGAACGGGAGCCGGGGCACCGACCACGGAACCGCCGCTCCACACTTCGCGGTCGGCGGATCGGTGCGCGGAGGTCTCCACGGAACGACCCCTTCGTTGACCGACCTCGACCGCGGCGACCTGAAGTTCACGGTCGACTATCGGCGCCTGTACGCGACGATCGCCCACCGCTGGTGGAACCTCCCGCGCGAGTGGGTCGAGGGCGGCGCGTTCGAGCCGATCGATCTGGTCTGACGGTCCCGCCATCGCCCTTCCGATCGGACCGGGCAGTTTTTCCGGGCGCCGTCTCCGAGCTGGACAGGGACCGCCCCGAATCGGAACGGGTCGCGTTCGACGCGCGCGGTCGCGCGGCTCGCGCCAGGCCCGGCGATTGCCCGAGTCTCGTCGATTGGAGGCAGCCATGCTGTCGGACGAGAGTCGGGCGAAACGATCGGTACACGAGTTCCAACGACTGCCGCTGGACGAACGGCTCGTGGTGTTCCACGCAGAGGTGCGCGAGGACTGGGTCGATCTCGGTCGTCTCGTTCATCGGCTGACCGTCGCCCAGAATCGCCCGGTGGCCTATCTGACCTCCGATCTCGATGACCCGCTCCTCCAGCGTCCGCAGCCCAATCTGCACGCGTACTACGTCGGTCGGGGTCGCACTCGCAAGCGCCTGTTCCGACAGCTCCGCGCCAACGTGGTCGTCGTGAGCCGGCCGTCGATCGGTCGCGATCTGCCGCGCTCCAAGGAATGCGACATCCACTACGCGTTGATCCTCGGAGGGCTACAGAGCGTCTCGACGACGCACTCCGAGGCGACGCTTCGCGGATACGGAACCATCTTCTGCTCCGGCCCGCATCAGACGGAGGAGCTCCGGGACTGCCTCGGAGACGATGTCCACGTGCTCGAACTCGGCAACGCGCGGGTCGACGCGATCCTCGAGCGACGCCGTCGCTACCCCGACGAGGTCGACTCGTTCCACACTCCGAGCGTGCTCGTCGCGCCGGACACCGCCGAGTTCTTCCGACGGGGCGGGACCGACATCGTCGAGCGACTCCTGCTCGCGGGATTCCGGGTCACGGTGCACCTCGCGCCCGGGTTCCCCAACGGCGACAAGACGGCGCGCCAACTCGAGAAGCAGCTCGGCATCATCCCCGGGCTGCTCGTGCACCGCGCTCCCGCGACCCCCTCCCTCCTGTTCTCGAGTCAGCTCGTGGTGACCGACTGGTCGGATCTCGCGCTGCAGTACGCCCTCGGAATGGAGCGGCCGGTGGTCTTCATCGATGTCCCCCGCACCGATCGACGCGCGGCCGGCACGGTGCGTCGTCGACCGATCGAAGTGGCGCTGCGCGATCGTCTCGGGCGCATCGTCGACACCGAGAAGCTGCCGGACATCGCGCGGATCTGCGACCGCGTGATGCGAGGGGGGACGCCCGACGCCGAGTCGCTCGAGCGGCTTCGTTCCCAGGTCGTCTACCACGCGTCGCTCAGCGGCGCGATCGGGTCGGCCGCGATCGAGGCGTTGACGCTGCAACACGATCCCGAGGCGGCGCTCCAGCGCGCATTGAACGAGCTGACCAAGAGGGACGAACCGAAGCGGTGGGATGCGGCCTGAGCGCGACCGAACGCGTTCAGCGGAGACGTTCGCGCAGCCGCTTGACGGCCCGCGAATGTCGCGCACGGGCCGCCTCTTCCGAGACGTCGAGGATGCCCGCGGCCTCGCGGAACGACAGGTCCTCGTAGTCGATGAGCACGATGATCA
>JAGQRC010000081.1:0-6334 GCA_020425835.1 Planctomycetota bacterium
AGGCCTTGGCCGATGACGCGATCGTTCTCCTCGAGGACATGTGGGCGAACCACGGGGATGCCTCGATCCAGCGCGCCTGGAACGAAGCCATGGAGGAGCTCTCCGGGAAGTCCTATCGGATCATCCGCGTGCCGATGGAGTTCGAGTGTCTGAAGATCGTCGACAACGCTCGCAAGGGGAAGAACATGTTCGTCCTTGGGATGCTGAGCTGCATCTACGGGCGAGACCTCGAGCGAGTAAAGGCGCAGATCGCGCAGCAGTTCCGGAAGAAGTCCGCGGAGATCTACGAGCGGAACGTCGAGCTGCTCGAGGCGGGGGTACGCTGGGCGGAATCGCATCTCGACTTCCGGATCGACATCCCACCGACGCCGACCGATCGCGACCTCGTCGTGATGAACGGCAACCAAGCCATCGGCATGGGCGCGATCGCGTCGGGCATGGACGTCTGTGCGATGTACCCGATCACCCCGGCCACTTCGGTCTCCCATTACCTCGCCGAGGTCTTCGAGGGCATGGGCGGCATGGTCCACCAGGCGGAGGACGAGATCGCGGCGATCGGCGTCGCGGTGGGAGCTTCGTACGCCGGGAAGGTGGCGTTCACCGTGACCTCGGGGCCGGGCCTCGCGCTCAAGACCGAGTTCATCGGACTGGCGGTGATGACCGAGGTGCCGTTGGTCATCGTCGACGTCCAGCGCGGCGGACCGAGCACCGGTCTCCCGACGAAGGTCGAGCAGTCCGATCTGCTGGCCGCGTTGTTCGCGTCGCCCGGTGACGCACCCAAGGTGATCATCGCGCCGAGCTCGATCGAGGAGTGTTTCCACTGCATGGTCACTGCGCGTCGGATCGCCGAGGCGCTGCGCTGCGTGGTGATGGTCCTCTCCGACGCGAACCTCGCGACCGGGGTGCAACCGTTCGAGCGCCCGAAGCTCGACCCCCACTGGTTGGCCCCGCCGCCCGACCTGAGTCCGGTCGAGAAGGGGCAGCAACCGTACGGATGGGACGATCGAACCGGGGTCAGCCGAAGGATCGTGCCGGGTCGGCCGGGCGGCATGTTCACCGCGACCGGTCTCGAGCACGACCAGAACAGCAAGGTGAGCTACCACCCCGCCGCTCACCAGCACGGGTGCGCGATGCGTAGCCGCAAACTGGCGACGCTGCAGTCCACCCTCGAACCCCCGAGGATCTACGGTGAGGACTCCGGCGACCTGCTGGTCGTCGGCTGGGGGAGCACGCGTGGCGCGATCGAGGAGGCGGTGGACCGCGCGATCGAGCTGGGGTACCGCGTCTCGTCGCTCCACTTGACGTTCCTGTCGCCGCTCGAGCCAGGGATCAAGGAGATCTTCTCCCGCTTCGCGCGCGTGATGACCGTGGAGATCAATTACAGCGATGAGCCGGGGGATCCGTTCATCACCCCGGAGAACCAGCGTCGCGGACAGCTCTGCTGGTTGCTGCGCGCTCAAACCCTGGTCGACGTCGGTTGTTGGACCCGCGTCCTCGGCGAGCCGCTACGACCCGCGCGGATCCTCGAGGCGCTCCTCGCCGAGCTGGGCGAGGCCGAACTCCGGAGAGAGGTGACCCATGACTGAGCACAGCTGCTCACTGCTCGGCTGCGGCGCGACCGACGAGCGGACCTTCGCGATGGCCGACTACTCGTCCGACCTGCCTCGGTGGTGTTCGGGCTGCGGCGATCACTCGGTGCTCGCGGCGACGCAGCGCCTTCTCGAGGCCGAGCAGCTGCCTCCGGAGCGCACCGTGTTCGTCTCCGGCATCGGCTGCTCGTCTCGCTTCCCGCACTACGTCAACTCTTACGGTTTCCACGGGATCCACGGACGAGCGCTGCCGCTGGCCACCGGCGTCAAGTTGAGCCGTCCGGATCTCCACGTCTTCGTGGTGATGGGGGACGGCGACTGCTGCTCGATCGGTGCGGGTCACTGGATCCACGCGCTGCGGTACAACACCGACATGGTCGCCCTGATGTTGGACAACAACATCTACGGACTGACCAAGAACCAGACCTCTCCGACCACGCCGCAGGGTCACCATACCAACACCCAGCCGACCGGCAGCTACCTGCCGGCGCTCGATCCGCTCTCCGCGATGCTCGGGATCACGAACGTGTCGTTCGTCGCGCAGAGCGCCGATTGGATCCCGGGGCACCTCTACGCGACGTTGACCGCGGCCTACCGGCATCGCGGTCTCTCGTTCGTGCGGATCCTCCAGCGCTGCCCGGTCTTCACCCCGAAGATATTCGAGGAGGCGGTCCGGAAGGTCGAGGTGACGCAGCTGCTCGTCCATCCCAACGGCGTCGTCGCCCCCGAGGTCGAGAAGACCTACCCGAACCATGTCGAGCACGACCCCCGCGATCTCGAGAGCGCACGGCAGTTGGCGCGAGCCGACGGTCAGGTGCGTCTCGGGTTGTTCTACCGCGACGAGTCGCACCCTCGGTACGAGGAGACCCGCGAGCGGACCAACCGAACTGCCGAAGAGCGGCTCGCCAGCCTGAACGTGGAGCTCGATCGTCATGCCGTCTGAAGCCAAGACCACCGAGGGCGCAGTCACCGAGCTCCTGCGCGACACGTCCGAACGCTTCCACTCCGCGGTCGCGGCGACGATCGAGCAGGTGCGCGCGGCGATCGCCGAGTCCCGACCGTCCGGTGCCGAGAGCTCCGGAATGCGCCAGGCCGAGCTCGGGTCGTTCGCCACCGGACGCATCGCCGTGGATCGGTTCAGCGCGTTGTTCACCGAGACGCGGGCCGTGGATGCCTCCCGCATCGGCATCATGGAGCAGGCCTTCGAGGTCCTGCGCGATGTCGCCGACCGACAGGATGAGATCTGTCGGATCACCGTCGGTGCCGGGCAGAGTCTCTACGCCGCGGTGGGCGCCGCGCTCGCCGACGTCGGCCGTGCGTTCGGAGCGACGCGAGTCTTCGAGCTCTGTCGCTCGAACGAGTATCGGGATGCCGACCACGCGACCTGGTTGCGTGCCTTTCCCCACGCGCGGTGGACCGAGGCGGAGCGCGCCGTCGCGCCGCCGATCTGCGTCACCGTCAATGGGGTCGACTGCCGCGTGGGCGCGCTCGCGGACTTCCTCGACGGGCAGCAGAAGATCGTCCTCGTCGTGCGCGGCGCGTTCGCGCCCGCGCCCCTCGCTCACCTGATCACGCCTCGTCGCTACGTCGTGCAAGCGATCGATGTCGCGTCGCTGGATGAGTTCCGGTCGTACGAAGGGCCCGGCATCGCGGCGATCGTGCCGCGCGGCTCGGCTCGGTTCCGCCACGACCCGCGAGCGGGGGAGCGAGTCGGCGATCGACTCACGATCGACGAGCGACCGGAGTCGGTGCTGCGCAAGCCGATCGGAGGCCTCTCGCCGTCCCAGCAACGGGAGCAGCTGGCGGTGCTCGACGAGCTGTCGCTCAAGCCGGGGATCGCGACAGCGACCGTTGCCGCGTCGGCGTCGACCGCGACGTCGTCCACCGTCGGCGCTCGCGCCGCGGCGCGACCGGCCGAACGACTGGCGGCGTGGCTCCTGAACCGAGCCGACCTGAGCGACCTCGGGTGAGGGGGAGACCATGGATCTCGGCTCTCTGCTGCTCGCCGCCGCCATTCTCGGCGGCGTCGGACTCGTCTTCGGGTCCCTGATCGCCATCGCCCATCGGGCGTTCTGGGTGTGGGTCGATCCGCGAATCACCGCCGTGACCGAGATGCTTCCCGGCACGAACTGCGGCGCGTGTGGTTTCCCCGGCTGCTCGGGCTTCGCCCAGGGGCTGATCGGGGAGAAGGCGACTCCCGCCGGATGCACCGTGATGAGTCCGGACCAAGCGGTCGAGGTCGCTCACTACCTCGGGGTCGACGTCGGCAGTGCGAATCGTCGCGTCGCTCGTCTCCTCTGCGCGGGGGATCGCAGTGTCGCGGTGCAGCGCGCGGAGTATCGCGGCCTCTCCACGTGCGTTGCTGCGGCGCCGGTCGCCACCGGCGGCAAGGCGTGCACGTGGGGCTGTCTCGGCATGGGGGACTGCGAGGCGGTCTGCGACTTCGACGCGATCATCATGAGTGATGCGCGTCTGCCGCTGGTCGACCCGGAACGTTGCACCGCGTGCGGCGATTGCGTCGAGGTCTGCCCGAAGGACCTCTTCGTGCTCATGCCGGTGACCCAGAAGCTGATCGTGCAGTGCCGGAGTCTGCTCGAGGGCGACGAGGCGGAGTCGATCTGCCAGGTCGCATGCACCGGTTGTGGGAAGTGCGCACTCGATGCCGCACCGCAGTTGATCGAGATCGTGAACGGGCTCGCGGTCGTCGACTACACGCACAACGAGCGGGCCGCCGCCGAGGCGACGGCGCGCTGCCCGACCGGCGCGATCGCGTGGGTCGAGGGAGCGCAGTTTCCGAAGCAACGGGAGCGAACCAGGAGCTGGATCTCATGAAGAGCCGAACCGAGACGACGACCGCGAAGTACCCCGGGATCAAGACCGCGGTCGATGGCAGTGGAGCGGTCGTCGCCATGGAGACCGCCGCGAGCGAGGCGGCCGGCGCCTACCCGATCACTCCGTCGACGCAGATGGGAGAGGGCTGGGCGGCGGCCGTCGCCCGCGACCAGACAAACGTCAACGGCCGACGCCTCCTGTTCTTCGAGCCGGAGGGCGAGCACGCGGCCGCCGCGGTGACCGCCGGCATGAGCATGGTCGGTCTCCGCTCGACGAACTTCTCGAGCGGTCAGGGCATCGCCTACATGCACGAGTCGCTCTACCCGGCGGTCGGGAAACGTCTGACCTATGTGTTGAACGTCGCGTGCCGAGCGATGACCAAGCAGGGCCTCAACGTGCACGCCGGTCACGACGACTACCACGCGGTCGATGACACCGGTTTCTTCCAGCTCTTCGCCAAGGACGTCCAGGAGGTCGCCGACCTCAACCTGATCAGCCACCGGCTCGCGGAGCTGTCGCTGAACCCGGGGATCTGCGCCCAGGACGGGTTCCTCACCAGCCACGTCATCGAAGTCGTGCAGCTTCCGGAGCGTGAACTCGTCAAGGAGTACCTGGGAGATCCGAGCGACCGGATCGACTCGCCGACTCCGGCCCAGCGCTTCGTCTTCGGCGAGCAGCGACGTCGCATCCCCGAGATGTACGACTTCGACTACCCCGCGATGCTCGGCGTCGTGCAGAACCAGGACAGCTACGCGCAGGGCGTCGCCGCGCAGCGTCCGTTCTACTTCGATCACGTCGCGAGTCTCGCGGACCGCGCCTTCGAGGAGTACGCCGCTCTGACCGGTCGCCGTTACGCCCGCGCGAGCGGGTACCGGTTGGAGGATGCGGAGTTCGTGATCGTCGGTCAGGGTTCCGTGGTCTCCAACGCCGAAGCGCTCTGTGATTTCTTGCGCGCGCGGCGTGGTCTGAGGATCGGCGTCCTCAACGTGACGATGTTCCGCCCGTTCCCGAGCGATCTCATCAGTCGGCTGCTCCAGGGCAAGAAGGCGGTGACGGTGCTCGAGCGCGTCGACCAGCCACTCGCCGTCGATCCTCCGTTGCTGCGGGAGATCCGAGCGGCGATCGGTCGCGCCGTGGAGAACGGCCGACACCCGTCGTCGAACGGGAACGCGCCGCATCCCGGCGTCGCCGCCTACCGACCCGATGACGTGCCGGATTTCTACGCGGGCTGCTTCGGACTCGGAAGCCGGGACTTGCAGCCGACGGATCTGCTCGCCGCAGTCGAGAACATGCTGGACGGAGGCAAGAACCGGCGGCAGTTCTACCTGGGCATCGACTTCGTCCGCCTCGGGACACGGCTCCCGAAGCTCGAGATCTGGCAGCAGCAACTCCTCGACAGCTACCCACAGCTCGCCGACCTGAGCCCGATCGCCAGCGAGAAGCCGCACGTGCTGCCGGAGGGTTCTTTCTCGCTCCGCATCCACTCGGTGGGGGGCTGGGGCGCGATCACCATGGGCAAGAACGTCGCGGTGACCGCTTCGGAGCTGCTCGGTCTCTACGTCAAGGCGAACCCGAAGTACGGCTCGGAGAAGAAGGGGCAACCGACCACGTTCTACGCGACGCTCGCGCCGGAGCCGGTGCGGACGAACTGCGAGCTTCTCGACGTGGACGCCGTGCTCTCGCCCGACCCGAACGTGTTCCATCACTCGAACCCGCTCTCCGGGCTCGCGGACGAGGGCCTGTTCCTGATCCAGAGCAGCGAGTCGCCGGAAGCGCTGTGGAGGTCCCTGCCCGCGTTCGCTCAGCGTCGCATCCGAGAAGGGCGCATTCGGCTGGTCGCTCTCGACGGCTTCAAGATCGCGGCGGAGGAGGCTTCGGAGGCGGAGCTCCGCTACCGGATGCAAGGAGCCGCG
>JAGQRC010000081.1:6359-9612 GCA_020425835.1 Planctomycetota bacterium
GCCGCGTTCATGGGGGCGTTCTTCAAGGTCGCGCCGCTGGTCACCCACTCGGGGCTCGATCTCAAGGAGCTGTCGGCGGGCATCCACAAGCAGCTCGAGAAGAAGTTCGGACACCGCGGCGCACGGGTCGTGGAGGACAACTTCCGGGTGATCCGCCGGGGTTTCGATGAGCTGGTCGAGATCGACCACTCCGGCTTCGAGATCTCCGACGAGACGCCGACTCCGGCGCCCGTGATCCCGTCGACGATGCGGACGCGCACCGCGCCGGGCATCGGTGATCCGGGACGCTTCTGGGAGAACGTCGGTCACGCCTATCGGACCGGGGCCGACGGTATCGCGGATCCGTTCGCCGCGATCAGCGCGATCCCCGCCGCGACGAGCACGATTCGCGACATGACGAACGTTCGCTTCGAGGTGCCGAAGTTCATCGCGGAGAAGTGCACGGGCTGCTCGCAGTGCTGGACGCAGTGTCCGGATGCGGCGATCCCCGGGTTGGTGAACACCGTGGGCGACATCCTCGACACGGCGATCGCTGCCGCGGATGCGGACGGCGAACCGATCCTCCGGATGCGCCAGATCCGGAAGCCGCTCGAGCGGCAGATCCGCAAACAGCTGCGGGGGGTTCCGTTCCACGACTTCGGGGAGACCGTGTCGGTCGCCTACAAGGAGGCGGTGGCAAAGCTCGATTGGGAGCCGAAGCGACGAGAGCAGCTCGACCAGGAGTTCGGTCGGGTCTACGGGCACATCGCCGACTTCCCCTTGGCGAAGACCGCTCCGTTCTTCGACGTCCCCGAGTCGAAGGAGGCGGGGAGCGGTGGGCTCCTCTCGATCACCGTCAATCCGGAGGCGTGCAAGGGCTGCAATCTCTGCGTCGAGGTCTGTCCGGACGGCGCGCTGGTGACCGTGCCGCAGGATGACCAGATCGTCGAGCAGCTCCGCGAGACCTGGGAGTTCTGGAAGCGATTGCCCGACACCGACGATCGGTACGTCAACGTCGCGAGCGTCGACGAGGGGATCGGCGTCCTACCGTCGCTCCTCCTCAAGAAGGAGAACTACCGCTCGATGGTCGGTGGCGATGGCGCGTGCATGGGCTGCGGGGAGAAGACCGCGATCCACCTCGTGGTGACCGCGATCCACTCGTCGATGCGACCGCGGGTCGAGCGGCATGTCGAGCGACTGGCGGAGCTGATCGGAAAGCTCGAGGCGAAGGCGCGCGAACTCGTCTCCGCGGACGTCGACCTGACCGAGTTGCGGAAGAACCCGAGCCACGCGGCCGTCGAGGTGTCCCAACGCGCGGCGCTCGAGCTCATCCTTCGATCGCTCCGAGAGCTCGAGGACCTGCGCTGGCGCTACCTCGAAGGCCCGGGAGGGCACGGGCGCGCGATGGTCGGGTTCGCGAACTCGACCGGGTGCTCGTCGGTTTGGGGGAGCACCTATCCGTTCAACCCTTATCCGTTCCCGTGGGTCAACCACCTCTTCCAGGACTCCCCGTCGATCGCGATCGGCATCTTCGAGGGGCACATGCGGAAGATGGCCGACGGGTTCGTCACCGTTCGGCGGGCGGAGGCGCTCGCCGAAGGACGCTATGACGCGCAGCGGGATGAGGACTTCTACGCTCACTTCGACTGGCATCAGTTCACCGACGAGGAGTTCCACCTCTGTCCGCCGATCTGCGCGGTCGGCGGCGACGGGGCGATGCTCGACATCGGATTCCAGAACCTGTCGCGACTGCTCGCGTCGGGCAAGCCGATCCGCGTCGTCGTGCTCGACACGCAGGTCTACTCGAACACCGGCGGCCAGGCGTGCACGAGCGGCTTCACGGGGCAGGTCTCCGACATGGCCGAGTACGGCGCGGGGCAGCACGGGAAGACGGAGACGCGCAAGGAACTCGCGCTGATCGGGATCGCGCATCGCGGGGCCTACATTCTCCAGTCCTCGCAGGCGGCGGCGTCGCACCTCCTCGGCGGGGTCCTCAAGGGGCTCGGGAAAAGGCGTCCGGCCGTGTTCGCGCTCCACTGTCCCTGTCCTCCCGAGCACGGGATCGGCGACGACGCCGCAGTCCACTCGGCGCGTCTCTCGCTCGAGAGCCGATCGTATCCGCTCGTCGAGTACGATCCGGACGCGGGGGACTCCCTCGCCGAATGCCTCAGCCTCGATGGCAATCCGTCGATTCGCGAGACGTGGCCGACCTACGAGCTCGAGTCCATCGACGAGCAGGGGCAGACCGCCAAGCTGGTGCTGCCGGTGACGACCGCGGACTGGGCGGCGGCGGAGGGCCGCTTCTCGAAGCACTTCCGCCCGCTGCGCGAGGACGATGGAGAGCCGCTGCCCTTCCACGAGTTCCTCGAGCTCGACGGTGCCGAGCGAGCGGGCAAGGCGCCGTTCATCTACTCCCTCGACCCGGAGCGCCGTCTGAGACGGGTGCACGTCTCCGACGAGATCGTGACCCTCGCCGAGGAACGACTCGGTTGTTGGACGCTGCTGAAGCAGATGGCGGGGGTCGAGGTGGACGCCGGCACGCGCAGCGTGGTCGCGCATCAGGTCGAGGCGGAACTCGACTCGAAGATCACCGCGCTGCGCAACGAGTACGAGGCGAAGCTCGCCGAACTGCGCACGCGCTACCCGGCCGTGGTTGCGGTGCGCCTGGCCGAGGCGCTCCTGCGCGAGGGCAACGGATCCCGCACGATCGGTGACCTCCTCGCCGATCTTCCGGACGTCGGTCTGGGTGATGTCGCCCTTCCGGCGCGAAGTGCCGCACCGGTGTCCACCGTGACGGCGCCGACCGTCTCCGCCCCGTCGACCTCGACCTCGAGCGCGCCCGCTGCGACGACGCCGGCGGCGCCCCCCGCCGACGAGGAGGATGACGACGATGCGATGGAACCGTACATCGAGTCGGCGCGCTGCACGGCGTGCAACGAGTGCATCAACTTGAACGGCCAGCTCTTCGCCTACAACGCGGAGAAGCAGGCCGTCATCAAGGACCCGAGAGCCGGGAGCTTCAAGGAGCTGGTGACGGCGGCGGAGCGCTGTCCCGTGGGGATCATCCATCCGGGCACGCCGTTGGATCCGAGCGAGAAGGGATTGGACAAGCTGATCGAGCGTGCAGCGAAGTTCAACTGATCCGTCGCCGCGGCGACGACCGGAAGCGCACGGACCGGCGAGTGTCGACACGGTGCGACCCGCGAGGGTGTGGCGACGAGCGGACACTCGAACGGGCAGTGAGACTGAGGGGCGGCATGAAGGCACGTCTGCG
>JAGQRC010000834.1 GCA_020425835.1 Planctomycetota bacterium
ACCGGAGTGACCGTGCCGATCGCGGCTTGGACGGTCGCCGGTATCGGGGTGCTCTTCGGTCTCGGTTGGCTCCTGCGCCAGACGGATGCATCGGCGCGCATCCTGGGCGTCACGGTTGCGATCATCGTGGCGACGACCACCTTCTGGCTGTCGTGGGGTGCGCGCCTCGAGCCCGACATCGCGACACGAGCGCTCGTCGCGGCGGCCCGCCGCACGGATCCCGGAGCGCGGCTGATAGCGGTAGGACGAATGGAGCCGTCGCTCGACTTCTACAGCGATCGCTCCATCGTGTACGCGCGCGGCGTGGACGATCCGATCTTCGAGCAGGCGTGCAACTCGGACGACGAGGCGTGGGTCTTCATCGCCCGGGCCAAGAGTCTTCCGCCCCGCGTCCAGCCGGGACAACGCGTCGGCCGATTCGCCGTGTTCACCCGAGGCGACGTGTCGGAGCAGGCGGGTGACGGCGCAACGGGCACCCCGCCATCCGGCGCGGTCGAGCCCGCTCCCGGGGCCCAACGAGGCGGGGCATCTCCGCGATGAGGAACGGCGCCGCGGAACGCACCGTCTGGCTGCGCGTGGATGTCGACAGCTACGTCGGCGCCCGTGACGGTCTTCCCCGGCTGCTCGAGACACTCGCTCGGCACAAAGCGCGGGCGACCTTCTTCGTCAACGTCGGTCCCGATCGTTGGGGTCGCGCCGTTCTCCGCGTCATCCGACGACCGGGTTTCCTGCGCAAGATGCTCCGCACCGGCGCGGTGAAGACCTATGGTCTCTCCACCTGCCTGCGCGGCACCCTGCTCCCTTCGGTCGAGATCGGGACCCGGGTCCGCGACGGACTCCGGAGAATCCGCGAGGAGAACCACGAGGTCGCGCTCCACTGCTGGGACCACATCATCTGGCAGGACGATCTCTCGAAGCTCTCGGCCGATCAGATCCGCACCCAGGTCGAGCGAGGCGCCGACGCGTTCCGCGCCATCTACGACGAAGATCCTCACGCCTGGGCCGCCCCGGGGTGGGTGTCGACCCCGACGGCGCTCGAGGTTCTGGACGACTTCGGCTTCGACTGGATGAGCAACAGCCGGGGACACGCACCGTTCATCCCGATCGTCGACGGACGAGAGCTGCAGACGGTCGATCTCCCGACCACACTGCCGACGCTCGACGAAGAACTCGGTCGCGACGGAATCGATGCGACGAACTACGTCGACCGGCTCGTCGATCAGATCGCGGATCTCGATTGCCCGCTCCTGGTGATCCACACGGAGACCGAAGGGGGTCACTATCGCGCGCAACTCGAGGATCTGCTCGCGCGCGGCCGCGATCGCGGCTGGACGTTCCGCGAGTTGGGCGGTCTGGCGCTCGAAGCGCTCGCCCACCGCGATGCCCTGCCTCGTTGCGACATCCGATACGCCGAGATCCCGGGAAGAGCGGGAGACGTCACGATTCAAGGACGCGACCGCGTCGACGGGGCGGATTCTTGAACTCCACGCCGCTCTCCGCGAGAGCGTTCGCGAGCTCGGACGCCGATCCGGCGCGCACCGACGAGCGTCGTCGTTTCTCGAATCACGCTCGACTCCTGGTCGCGGCGGGCGCCCTGGTCCTCCTCCTCGGGACGTTCGATCATGCGCTATGGATTCCCGATGAGCCGCGCGTCGCCGAGATCGCGCGGGAGATCGGCGCGGGGCCGAGCCTCTTCGTCCCGACGTTGAACGGCAAGCCGTTCCTCGAGAAGCCACCGCTCTACTTCTGGCTGACGAAGGCCGCGATGGTCGTGGCGGGTCCCGACGCAGTGAGACTTCCTTCCGTGCTCCTGGCCATCGGCACTGCGCTCGCCGCGCTCGCCGCCGCCGCGCGGGCATTCGGCGCGCGCGCAGGTGTCGCGGCGTTCTTCTTGACCGCGTACAGCGCGCAATGGCTCGCGACCGGGCACCGCGTCATCGTCGACACCGCGCTCGCCTTCGGAGTCGCGGTCGCGCTCGTCGGTGTGCAGTGGTGGACCGATCCGCGTCACCCCCGGGATCGCAGGATCGGAGTGCTCGCGTTCCACCTCGGCGCGCTGTTCGCGTTCTGGAGCAAGGGACCGGTCGGGCTCGTCTTCTCGTACGCGACCTTGGCCGGGACCATCCTGCTGACGCGCCAGTGGGGAATCCTGAGGGATCTTCGACTCTGGATCGGCGGAGTCCTCGTCGCGCTCGGCTCGGCGAGCTGGTTCCTCGCGGTGTGGCAGGCCGATCCTTCCGGCGACCTGGTCCTCGACTCGATCCAACGCAACGTGCTCC
>JAGQRC010000835.1 GCA_020425835.1 Planctomycetota bacterium
TCGGTGACGCGCCGACTCCGATCGCGACCGGCGCGACGTTGGTGAGGATCGAGACTCCGGCGATCCACTCGACCCCACCGTCGAGGAACAGGCGTCCCGTTGGGTCGTACACGAAGGCCGGCGCCCGACGTCGGACGTGAATCTCCGTGGCCGAGACTTCGAGTGACCCGAGCGCGACGATGTCGCCGACGGTCACCGTCCCGACTGCCGAGGAGACCTCGAAGTCCCCGAGCACCGTCGTCTTCTCGCCGGCGCCGATCGAGATGTCTCCGATGGCCACGAGTCTCAAGGATCCCTCTCCGATCACCGTGGCGACGGCAGCGGGGACGGAACGAGGGTCGATCCCCGTTTCTGCCTGAATGCTCAGCGAAGCGAGAGCGCTGCTCGCTCCGATGTCGCCCCCGAGCCGGATGATCCCCTCCGGGTCGATGGCGGTCCCCGCGGCGTCGAGAGTGAGGAGGACCAGGGAACGCGGCGCACCGCTCGAATCGACCGTCGAACCCAACCGGATCGGACCACCGTCGAGCGTGGCCAACGTCACATCCGCATCCAGTCGTATGGCGTCGCGGATGTCGATCCCGCCGCTCCCGACTCTCACGTTGCCCGCGAACCTCGTCCCTCCGCCGGCGTCGGTCACCAGCGCGTCGCGCAGCGTTGTCGAACCCACAGTGGAGGCGAAGATCGTCTCCCCACTCGGAGCACGGACGAAGAGGCGCCCGCCACCGTCCAAGGACGAGGCGAAAGTCACCGTGCCCATGGCCTCGACACTTCGCTCTCCCCCGAGTTGAACCGGTGCCGCGAAGGTGATGCCCCCGGAAGAACGCACGTCCGCACCCAACACGACCACGCCACTCCCACCATCGACGATCAACACGACGTCGCCGCCACCGACGCCTCCGCCGTCGGTGGCAAGGGTGGCCGAGACGCCGACGCTGCCGGACCCCGTGGCGGAACCGCTGGCCCCATCGTTCGCGATCAGCGTCAGTGTCCCGCCTCGCGTGGTGATCGGCGCATCGACCTGAATCGAGCCCCCAGCCCGAGCTGTCACCGAAGCGCCATCCGTCGACAAGCTCAACGCGTCGGTGAACACGATCGAATCGGTCGCCTCGAGAGTGACGTCTCCGCCGACGGCGTCCAACGTGGCCGGGTCGATTCGACTCACCGACGGATCCGATCCGGGGTCCGCGAACTCGTCGACATCGCCGCTCCCGAGCGCGCCCCCGCTGACGATCTCGATGCGATTCGGATCGAGCAGGAGGCGTCCCATCACTCCCCGCGACGCGGTCGTGTCGACGTGCCCGTCGAAGCCGAGCGCGCCGGCGCTCGAAACCTCGACGAAACCGCCATCGCCGATCGTGGTTCCCCCACGCGACTCGATCGATCCACGGAAATCCGTGCGCTCGCCCGACCAGATCACCACTCGTCCGCCGGGGCCCTGCTCCGTCGCGCTGGCGAGGATCTCTGTTGCGGGATCGATGAACACTCGGACCGACGTCCGCCCGATCTCGTCTCCGATCGGCATCCCCCGCTCTCCGCCTCCCAAGCGGACCACGCCACCCCCTCGGGCACCTCGAACATCGATGGTCGCGCCCCGCGTCGACAGTCGTCGACCGACGACGTCGACATGGCCGCCGGTTCCCGCTTCGGCCGCGCTCGCATCGATCGTCCCGTCGAGGGAGACATCACCGCCACCCAACACCGAGACGCGACCACCATCACAACCGCGCCGAGCCCGCACGGAGCCGCCGAGCGCGATCGAGTAGAGATCTCCCGCGGTCACGAACACATCCGTCGCGGCGATCTCACCGCTCTGGACGACGGCGCCCCCGAGCGGGGGTTCAGCGGTCGACCGATCCGTCGAGACGAGAAGGCCTCGTTCGCCCTCGCGAACATACACGCGCTCACCAGCGGTCAGCGACACGACTCCACCCTCGACGACGATCGTCCCGGTGTTCATCACACCTCGACCGACGAGATGCACGAAGCGCGAGGCGTCGATGCGACCCTCGGAGCGCACCGAGCCGGTGACATCCACGAAACGGTCGATTCCACTGGTGAAGTCATCGGTGCTGAGACGACCCGCGGCGGCGATGAGACCCGCCACATCGACCACCGAGTTCGGCCCGAACGTGACGCCCGCAGGGTTGACGATGTAGACGATCCCGTTGGCTTCGAGCCGTCCCAGAATGGCACTGGGATCGGAGCCGACCACGCGATTGAGGACTCGGCTCGACGCGGAGGGCTGCTCGAACCGAAGGGTCGCCCCCTCGCC
>JAGQRC010000836.1 GCA_020425835.1 Planctomycetota bacterium
ACGAACCGCGATGCAGCGGGCGATCGCCTCCGATCGACTGGCGCACGCCTACCTGTTCGTCGGACCCGAGGGTGTCGGCAAGGCGGGATTCGCCCACGAGGTCGCGAAGGCGATCCTCTGTGCGCGTCCCCGACCCAGCGACGAGAGCATGGGCGCCTGCGGGGACTGCTCTTCGTGCCGCACCTTCGTTTCTCGGAACCATCCCGGGTTCTCGACGCTGGAGCCGGCGGAGGGCTCGGTGTCGATCGACATCGCTCGGGTGCGGGAGACGATCGAGGCACTCGCAGTTCGCACCGCGGAGCGCCGGGTGATGATCGTCGACCCGGTCGACGCGTTGCCCCCGGCGTCCGCGAACGCGTTCCTGAAGACGCTCGAGGAGCCACCGGTCGGCGTGATCTTTCTCATGGTGACGGCGCGTCCCGCGCAGCTCCTCGACACGATCGTCTCCCGTTGCCACCGCGTTCCGTTCACGAGTCTCGATGCGGCCTCGTTCCGCGCGGCGCTCGAGGCGCACGACGTTCCCACGGATGAGATCGAGTGGCTCCACGAGATCTCCTCGGGCTCGCCGGGGCTCGCGCTGCGGCTTCGGACGGGCATCGAGGTTTGCGGTGGGCGAGAGGCGTTCGAGTCCATCCTCGGTGGTGGCGCGAGTGAACGACCCGAGACGCTGATCGATCTCGTCCCGCCGCTGCGATCGGATGAGCCGAAGCGCGAGCGCATTCGCCGACTTCTGGAGTTGGTGCTCGACGGGATCCGAGCGCAGCGCTCGGCCGATCCCGATCGACGGCAGGCGCAGGGGGAGCGTGCCGTCGCGATCGCGGCGCTCGCGCAGGGGCTCGACTCGAATCTCAATCCGGAGCTCGTGCTCGAGCGGCTCGCGCGCTGTCTTCGTCCCTCCGTCCGCTGAGACTTTCGGTGAAAGCGTGCCCCGGACCCGACCGATATCGGGGGTGGGGAGCGCTCGCGGCGTCTCCCGTGACTGCTCCTTCCGGGGAGCCAGCGGAAGGACGCGCGCTTCGATGGAACCTGCCACGCCCCAAGAACGATTCCAAGCGCTCCTCCGCCACGACCCTCGCTACAAGCCCGAGGCGTACAACTTCATCTTCGAGGCGCTCGATCACACCGTGCGATTGAAGTACGGCGACGATCTGGATGAAGAGCTCCCTCCGGGGAACCAACACGTCTCCGGTCCCGACCTTCTCGAGGGCATCCGGGAACTCGCGATCGAGTCGTTCGGCTGTCTGGCGGGCACCGTTCTCGATTGCTGGGGGATCCATCGCACGAACGACTTCGGGGAGATCGTCTTCAACCTCGTCGAATACGGGTTGATGGGCAGTCAGGAGTCCGATAGCAAAGAGGACTTCGCCGACGGCTACGACGGCCTCCCGCTCCACGAGGTGTTCGTCGTGCGTCCCGTGCTGGACTACGACCCGGATAGGGACGAATGGACGGCCTCCTACGAAAACGCAGTGTTCGGCTAACCCTCCTGCTCCTGATCGTCCTGGCGGCACTCGCCGGGGTGATCGCCCTCCGCGATATCTTCACTCCGCTCCTGCTCGGCTTCCTGATCGCTTACGTCCTCGATCCGTTCGCCGATGGTCTCGAGAACGCGCGTTTGCCACGTCTCGGTGCGGTGATCGTCATCTTCTCGCTGTTCACCGTGTTCCTGTTCGCGCTGACGACGGTGGGCGGGATGTACGCCGCGCAGGGCATCGCGGTCGGGGTCCAGCGCGTCGTGGGTGAACGGGAATTGAAGCCGTTCCCGGAGGACGGGCCGCCCGAGCCCGGAGTTCATTTCGAGGATGACTCCCCGAAGAACGGGAAGTTCGATCCGGGCTACTGGGATCGGACCAAGAGCTACTTCGCCTCGGTGAAGAAGGACCTCTACCCGGAGTGGCAGGAGTCGATCGAGGTCACGCTCGAAGGCATTTCGGAGTGGATCGACGAGCTGCGCGAGAAGCTGAGCTCTCGGGAGGATCGTGTCGAGGCGGTCAAGGACACCCTCGACTCGATGGCCGACTGGGCCGGCCGCACGCTCGCCTACCGGTTCCGCGATGACCGACTGCGCGACCAGGAGCGCGCCGGCGGGCAGTCCGCCGAGAGCGAGGATCAGGGCCCCGGCCTGTTCTCGTTCGTCTCGTTCGTGCTGCTGCTTCCCTTCTACGTCTTCTTCTTCCTGCTGGAGATGGACCGCATCGTCGATGTGGTCCGGCGTCATCTCCCCGCGGAGCAGCGACCGACGATCGAGCGCATCGCCACGCAGATCGACC
>JAGQRC010000837.1 GCA_020425835.1 Planctomycetota bacterium
CGAGTTCGGAGACATGGCGAGCTCTGACACCGACTGGATCGCCGCCGAGGACCGACCGCGCGTCCTCGTCGTCACCGCAGCCTACCCGTGCGCCCGCGCGCCGAGGCGCGGGCAGTTCATCCACGCGCTTCACCGCGATCTCGCCCCCGACTTCCGCTCCGAAGTGCTCGCCCCGAGGATTCGCACTGACGACCCGGCCGAGGAGCGCTGGGAGGGGATTCCGGTGACACGATTCCGGTACCGTTCGGGTGACCGAACGCCGAAGCATGCCGGCATCGGGCTCGTCGACATCGCGTCCTACTTGATTGCCGGGGATCGAGCGGCGCGTCGCCTCTGGCCTTCCCCGGTGGTGCGCGAGAAGGTGGTCGTGTTGGCCCACTGGGTCGTTCCGTCGGGTTGGATCGGTCGGCGGGTCGCGCGGCGGTGGAACGCTCCGTTGGTACTCTTCGCCCACGGAAGCGATCTGACTCGCTACGCGAGAGCGCCGGGCGCGCGAAGTGTGGCCGGGTCGATCCTGCGCTCCGCTCGTGTCGTCGTCGGTGCGAGCCGGGAGCTCGTTGCGATCGCCGAACAGCTCGCGGGTCGACCGATCGATGGGCGTGTCGCTCCGGTCGGTGTCGACGAAACGTTCTTCGACGCACGGACCCGGTCGGAGTCGATCGATGCCTCGCCGCGACCGTTGCGACTGCTGTTCGTCGGCGATGGGCTCGCTTCCAAGGGTCTTCCTCTACTCCTCGATGCGGTGCGTCGTTGCGGCCCCGGAGTCGTCGAGCTGGCGGTGATCGGAGAAGGTCCGGTGATCGACGCCATCGATCGGACCCGCGATCCCGCGGTTCGCGTGCTCGGGGTCTGCTCGCCCGAAGAGATCGCCGCGGAGATGCGACGGCGAGATGGACTCGTGCTCCCGTCGGAGCGAGAGGGTACACCCGTCGTCGTCCAGGAGGCCATCGTGTCGCAGCTTCCCGTCATCGCGACCGCGGTCGGGGGGATTCCCGATCTGTTCGTCGAGCGATCGGGCTGGACGGCGATTCCCGTCGGCGACAGCGACGCACTCTTCCGGGTGCTTCGGGAGTGGATCGACGGCGGCCCCGCCGCTGCGCGTGCGCGACGTGAAGCGATGGCTTCGAACGAGACGCGGAGCTTGGCGCGGTCATCGACTGTCGCCGCGCTCCGCACCGTTCTCGAGGAGGTGTTGTGATGCCCGTCGCGCTCGACGCCCTCTCGAGGCGTCCCGTTCTTCTGCACCTCGTCGTGCTGATCGGCTTTCTCGTGGCGAGCGTGCTGCTCTATCAACGCACTCTCGATGGCGAGTTCGTCTACGACGACCGTCCGCTCGTCCTCGAGAACGAGGCGTTGTGGAAGGGGGGCGGTTTCGACTTCGATCTCTGGGGCGACCGCTCGACGGATCGCGTCAGAACCAACTTCCGTCCGTTGCGCTTCGTCTCCTACGCTTGGGATGCGTGGCTGACCACGCTCTGGAGGGGAGGTCGACATCCGGCCGGACCCGACAGCGATCCCGACCCGTTCTTCTTCCATCTCCAGAATCTCCTCTGGCACGGTCTGAACGGTTTCCTGCTGTTCCTGCTGGTTCGACGGCTCGCCTCCGACGCCGACTCGAGGTCGGAGACGAGGCCGATCTCCCGCGCTTCTCGCGCGGCGTTCCTGATCGCCGGGCTCTTTCTCGTTCACCCCGTGCATTGCGAGAGCGTCGCGTACATCTCGGGCCGACGCGACGTGATGTTCCTCGCGTTCTATTTGGCGGGCTGCTGGATCTACGTCCGCGCGCGAAACTCGGCAGATCCCGCGCGTCGGACGCTGCGACCCGTCGCGGTTCTCGGCATCGCGACCGCGTTCGTCCTCGCGTTCCTGTCGAAGGAGATGGCGGCGACGTTTCCCGCGGCGATCCTCGCGCTGGAGCTCTGGCTGGCTCAGCGCGATCGGCGACGCGTTCGGGTTCCTTGGGTGACCCTCGCCGTTCTCGGGCTCTCGTTGGCTGCGCTACTCGTCGCCGTACTCGGCCGCGGCGGTGCGAGCAACGACGCCGGCTTCTGGGGCGGGGACCGCGTCCACGCCTTCTGGACCGCGGCTCGAGCGAGCTGGCGATACGTCGCCCTCTTCGTCTTCCCGAACACGCTCTCGATCGACTACTCGTACGACGCGATCGCCGCCTCGTCGGGGCCGCTGTCGCCCTGGACGGGGTTGGCCTCGGCGATGACGGTGGTCGCCGTTCTCATCGGATCGGTCGTCGCATGGCGTCGTGGC
>JAGQRC010000838.1 GCA_020425835.1 Planctomycetota bacterium
CTGTGGCTCACTGGCGGATCCGGACATGGATGGGGTTCTGACCGCCTCGATCGAGGTGCAGTTTCCCCCGGGCCGTTCGGAGGTCGTTCTGTCGACCGGAACGACCTGCGCACCATGAGAGGAGGAGCCACCATGTCCCGAGCGCCATGGGATACACGTCCTTGGTCCGCAGCTCTCTGGATGGCGTGCATTTGCGCGATGTCGATGGAGGTCGGTGCCCAGGAAGTCGTTTCACGATCGTTCACGGTCTGGAACCGAGGCTTTCCAGACCCGAACCTGACGCGAGTTGTCTCGCGATCATTCACGGTCCTCAACGTGGCCGGCGACTGCAACGCCAACGGGTTCCGCGACGTAGCAGAGATCGAAGATGACCCCGCGCTCGACACCAACTCCAACGGCGTGATCGATGACTGCGAGCTGTTCATCCGTGGGGACGCCAATCAGGACAATACGGTGAACCTCGCAGACGTCTTGCCGCTACTCTGCTACTTGTTCGCTTCGGACGACTGCGCTCCGAATCGACAGCTCTGCGTCGAGACTCTCGATGTCGACGGCACCGGTGGAATCTCCATCTCGGATGCATTCCTACTGTTGACCCACCTGTTCCTCGGAGGTCCGGAGCCCGCGGCACCGTACCCGGACTGCGGCCTCGAGCCGTCGGGAGGCTCTTTCCTCGGGTGCAGCGTCTACTCCTGTCCCTGACTCGGCGGCGGTTTCGACGACCTCCAGCTTCGGTGCCGGTGTGCCATCCTCTGGGCGCGGAACTCGATTCACAATGCGAACTCGAGAGGGACTTCGCGACCCGGCGCGTATACACTCGTCGAGTCGAGATCCCTGTCTGGGTGACTCTCGGAAACTACCGACTCCACCATGAGGCGATACGCCGAGACGAGAGAAGGATACGGATGCGAGCACGCGGCCTGGCGATAGCGGTGCTGTCGGCTTCGATCACGTTCACGAACGGGCTCGACGCACAGTATCTTCCCAATCCGTCTCGGGTCTTGCACGTCACGGAGATCACGGCCACGGTCGGAGGTTCCGCGACGGTCCAGGTTCTGTTCGATCACCCGACGATGGGCGGCTGCCAGGACCTCACCTCGGGTTGGTCCATCAACCTCGAGCACGATCCGGCGCTGATCGAGGTCTCGAGCGTGGATCTCGGCTCCGACGCGTTGCCGCTGAGCGTGGGATCGCTGGCGTTCAGCTCGATCGAGATCCATCCCGAGGGAGTTTCGCTCCACCTCCTCTCTTCGATCGCGGGCGGCGGACCGACGCTTCCGTTCGGGACCGACCTCGAGCTCTATACCGTGACCTATGACACGATCGCGGCCGGGACCTCCGTGGTGCAGCCGTGCTCGTGCACCGATTGGTCGCTCCTCATCACCTACTTCGAGGTGAACTGCTTCGACGAAGAGTACATCCCCGCGTTCGAGCCGGGATCCGTCACCGTCGTCGACGCCGTCGCGTTCGTCCGGGGTGACTCGAACCAGGACGATCTGACCGACATCGCGGACATGGTCTTTCTGTTGGCGGCTCTGTTCCAAGCGGGATCCCCCGATCCCGTCTGTGAGGACGCCGCGGACATGAACGACGACGGTGTGCTGAACATCGCGGATGCGATCGCCGGGCTCTCGGCGCTCTTCAGCGGAGGATCGATTCCCGCTCCGGTCGGGACCTGTGGCGTGGACCCCACCGTCGACACGCTGTCCTGCGGGACGTCGACCTGCCCGTAGCTCGCCAGGCGAGAAGCAGCGCGCTGTCCTCTCGGAAACCGACTCGGCCCGTGGCATCTCCTCCGCGCTTCGCTATCCTCCTCGGTCGCTCCCCGAATCGCCGATGAGGTCTCCGCATGTCCGCGCGCTACATCGACAGCCACGCTCACCTCTACTTCGATCGCTTCGACGACGATCGCGATGCCGTTCTCCAGCGTGCACGCACGGCGGGGTTCGTGCGGATCATCAACGTCGGGATCGACGAGGCGAGCAGCCGCGCCGCGATCGAGCTCGGTCGTGCGAACCCGGGTTTCTGCTTCGCCAGTGTCGGGCTCCATCCCACCGAGACCGAGATCGACGAGGGTGCGCTCGAGTCTCTGGTGGCAACCTTCACCGACCTGGTCGAGGGAGCGCGCGACATCGTCGTGGCGATCGGCGAGATCGGCTTCGACTACTACTGGGACAAGGCGACACCCGCGAAGCAGGCCGTCGCGTTCCGCCGCCAGCTGCGGCTCGCCGAGACGCTCGGCCT
>JAGQRC010000839.1 GCA_020425835.1 Planctomycetota bacterium
CAACACCGTGCTTCGATCGAGGAGCCAGGCGGTGGTGAGATCACCGTTCAGCCAGGCGACGCCGCGTCGGAGTCGCGCGCGCTGGGCGAATCCGGGGAACCACATCGGTGGATCGACGCCGCGCAACGCCGGACCGATCCGACGACTCGGGTCCGGGATCAGCAGAAGCGTGCGGTCGGGATCCGGCAGGGCGTCGAACCAGCGCGCGAGGGTCTCCCACGGTGGAGCGATGCGGAACCAGGGGTCGTGCGGTGGTCGAGGCTTGGGGTCACGACGCTGTAGCGGTCCGCCGGTCGGCGATCGCGCGACTCGAGTTCCCTCATCCTCGGGGAGGATCGGCTCCCCGTTCCACTCGCGGAGGTATCGCGTCAGAGCGGCAGCGGCTCCGGGTCGATCGCCGGACTCGAGTGCCGTGCGCATCGTCTGGAGCGGGCTTCCCGCACCCCAGACTGGGGAGTAGACGGGTAGCTCGATCTCACCGATCGTCGCGTAGTGGTCGCGAGCCTCGGAGGTCCCTTCGTCCCGCTCGTCTCGCGGCGCGGGAGGAGGGGCAGCGGATGCCTGGTGCTCGAACAGGGCGACGGTGAGCAGGAGCAGCGGGACGGCGCAGAGCCCGATCCAGAGGGCCGGGTTCCCGATGCGCGATCGGCTGGACATCGGTGTCACCTCCATCTCGTCGCGTCCCGGGGACTCGAGCCCATGGGGGCGCCTCGTTCCAAGCTCCGCTCCTGCGGAGCATTGTGGCGGTTCCCGCTCGCTTGCGCGGCGTTCTCACCACTGCTAGTGTGCTCACCGTCGGAGGCGTAGCGAGCTCCGGGTGATGAGCGCCAGCGACGAGCCACTCTGGCCGCTGACCGATCGAGCCTCACGGGCTGGTTTTCGCCGACGTTTCGGAGAGCGATGGAGCCGCGTCTGGACCGAGTCGAAGGTTTCCGGTATCGATCGCTCTGCGTCGCGGACACCATCCGCCTCGGAGAGTCGTTCGGGATGAACGCTCGAGTCGGGCTCGTCCTGATCCTCTCCGGACCGCTGGGAGCGGGAAAGACCCACTTCGTTCGAGGGCTGGCCCGCGGGCTGGGCATCGAGTCCGGAGTGCGAAGCCCCACCTTCACCATCTGCCAAGTGTACCCCGGTCGGATCGACCTCTACCACCTGGACGCGTACCGCGTCGATGATCCCGACGAGTTGTTGCTCCAGGGGTTCGACGAGATGGTCGACAGCGGCGTGGTCGCGATCGAGTGGGGCGAGAGAGTGACGCCGATCCTCCCCGTGGGGCGAATCGAACTGCAGATCACCCCGGCCGGCGAGGAGGAGCGCGAGATTCGCGCGGTGCCTCGCGGCGAATTGGAACATGCGTGGTTGGGAGATCTCCCCGCGGAGCTTTGGCTTAGCTCCTGAGGCGAGGTCCGGTTCGCCGATCGAAACGGGGTCGCGAGACCTCGTGCGTCCGCGGGGACGTGCCCCGATTCGGCGAGCGTCATACAATTGAGACGAGGGCGTGCCCCTTGGGTCGAGTGCCCGATTCATCTCGATCGGGTGGATGGCCGGGGCCGTTCGCAGTGGAGAGTGGAACCGATGAAGAGCCCTCTGTTCGTTACTTCGTTGAGCCCGGCCGGCGGTAAGACCATCGTCACCCTCGGTCTGGTCAGCGAGTTCAGCCAGACGTTCCGACGGGTGGGCTTCATCAAACCGGTCGGGGTCGCCCGAGTCCGGGCCGGTCGCGACGGGATCGATCTCGACGCGATGCTCGTCGAGAAGCTGCACACCGTTCACGAGAACATCAAGGACATGTGCCCGGTGACGTTGGCCAGCGCGAACTGGCCGGAGGTCTCCGAAGCGGAGTCCGACCGAATGATCGCCAAGATCGAGGCCGCGTACGAAAGGATCTCCCAGGACCGCGACGTGATCGTCGTGGAGGGGAGCGGCGGGGCGAGTACCGGCGCGTGTCTCGGCCTGTCCAACGCGCGTATCGCCGCGAAGCTCGGCTGTCGTGCACTGTTGGTCGCCGAGTACGGGGTCATGGACTACAACCCGTTCGACCTGGTCTCGTTGCACCGCGAGTCGTTCGCGTCGGCCGGCGTCGACAGCATCGGGGTCATCATCAATCGGGTGCCCACCGACCTGATCGACTCCTATCGCCCCTATGCCGCCAGTCAGTTCGATCGCATCGGTGTCGAGCTGGTGGGGTGCATTCCCGACGAGCCAGCGCTCCGCACGTTTCGGTTCCTGCAGGTCGGAGAG
>JAGQRC010000840.1 GCA_020425835.1 Planctomycetota bacterium
GTCTTCCCGTCGGTGAAGGACATCGAGGTCTACAACGTCGCGGCCCGCGAGTTCCAGCCCGCCACCGACATCACGGGGCAGATCACCGAACTCCAGACGGCTCGCGGGCGGGGAGAACACCTTGCCGTGCGCGTCGCCGGTTTCGACAACCGTCTCTCGACCGCGGATGACATCGTCCTCTTCGGCTCGGGGTACCAGACGCTCTCCGGCGTCTTCGCGCCTCAGACGAAGTTCCCCGGTTTCCAGGGTCAGTCGAACCAGACCTCGCTCGAGTTCTTCGATCTCGAGACGGGTATCGTCGCCACTGCTCCGAACATCTCGCTGCTGCCCCACCTCCAGGGCGGAGGAGCGTTCAACGTCGGACAGTACGCGAACACCACGCCGGATGGGGTCGAAGGGGTCTCGAACGTCGCGTTGTTCTTCAACGGCAGTGACGCTGGTTCCGGCTGCGCCAACTGGACGGCGACCTCCGAGTTGATCTCCTGTAGTTACACCGGGTTCGGTCCCGGGTCGGGGATCCAGTTCTTCGAGACGAACCCCACTCTGTACCTCGAGTACACGGATCCGTTCGTTTCGCGCACCATGAACCCCGACTGGATCGGCGCGGTCGGTGGCTCCGCTGGTATCGGAGCTCACTACTCCGACGGCGTGATGGTTCCGAACCGACGCACCTACGACGGGGTGGTGTTCAACGGCAACTGGGGCTTCAGCGCTGGGGGGAACTCTGTGTTCATTCCCCCGACGGGAGGATGCGCGGAGCCGACGGCACCGGGCTTCGGAGTCTTCGATCCCTTCTTCGACATCCTGAACATCTTCCTCGACAACACCGGTGCGGACGGCAACTTCTCCTACCTCGGGACGCCGCCGGACCTCGACGACATGCCGGCGGCCTGGGACCAGACGACGACGCGGACGGTGCTCACGCCGACCGGCGTGTTCGGGACCTGGTTCTTCGCTCAGGACAAGCTTCCGGACGACCACTACTTCGTCGACAATCCGGGCGGGACGGGATCGCTGCGCAAGAATCGCATCATGCACACGATGACCACGCTTCCCGGAGAAGACGGCGTGGTCGATACGCCCGACGATCGAATCCTCATCGTGGGTGGTGGAACGATCTTCTACGACAACTTCAGCCTCGGCGGCGAGCCGATCGGCGGAGGTTGTGAGGTCTACCTCCCGACGGGAGCGAACGGCCCGTAGTCGGATCCGCCTCGACGGCGATCCGAGGATCGATCTCAGGAGGCGAGCGACGGGATTCCGTCGCTCGCCTCTTTTCGTTCCGCGCGTCTTCGACGTCCGGGGCTTCCGTTCAGATCGAGATCACCCCGGTGGCGACCCAGAGCAGCACCGGGATCCCGAACCCGGCGACCACCACCAGCACCGTCCCGAGGCCATCGGAGAAGAGTTCCGCGTACGGTCCGCGGCGCAGCGGAAACGCGACCTCCCGGTAGATCTTGAGGCTGTCTCGATCCGAGAAGAAGTGCGCCGGGAAGATCAGCAAGTCGCCGGCGTGCGCAAGGCTGAGCGCCGTGTGTTCGATGACGAAGAGCGGAAAGGTGATCGGGAACAGGAGCGTCGAAGTCGCCGGCTCATCGAAGTTGATCGCGGCGTCGCGCGCCGCCATCACCGGGATCTGGAGGGGCGCGGTGGCCACGACGAACGCGTCGTGCCCGATGCGTCGCCAGGCGGGGGCGTGACACCCGGACAGCGCGATCAGGACCACGATCAGCCAACGTTTCATGGGGTGGACTCCTTCGTCCTCGGGCCATGGCGTCGTGCCGAGCGCCGGGGCTCGGCGAGGGTGCCGGGCTCACCGGTAGATCGCAAGGCGATCGAGACCTCTGCCCATTCTCACGCTCGTCGTCGCCAGCGCGTCATCGCGTCCGACGGGCTGCTTCCCATCGAGTGTGCTGACACAGAAGTCCGTGGGCGAAACGCCGGGCCTCGACGACTCTGGCTTTGTTGCAGCTCCTCGAAGGAGTCTAGTGGGAGACGCGCGCCGGGGTCGAGGATGGGCGCTCGTCGGTATCGGGCCCCTTCGCGGTCGGCGTCAGCGTCGCCGTCGTGACGACCAAGGTGTCGTGTCCGAGCCGGAGGGACTCGTGCTTCGATCCGATCTCGACGTCCACGGGACCGAGGCGGGGAGAGAATCGGATCCAACGCAGGCGAAGCTCCGGGGGCGGCGCGGCGATGGTCGCGCGAAACTCGACCCGAACCGCGTGCGGGGAGAGCTTCG
>JAGQRC010000841.1 GCA_020425835.1 Planctomycetota bacterium
CGAACGCGAAGCGCACGAGCTCTTGATCCGCCCCGGGAGCGAGTGACTCGAACGGCGGCGTCGTGCTGAAGAGCGCGCCACAGATGCCGCCCGTGGCGCCCACCGGATCGACGTTCTAGAAGAAGTAGTCGGGGCCCTCCCCCTCGTTCAAGCACTCCAGCGCGCTGCCGACAGCGATCTCCTGCAGCGTCGCGACATTCTCGTCGTACGTCATGGAGATCGAGAACCCGGTGATCGCGATCAAGTTGTCGAGCGACACCGGCACCTCCACCATCGACCCCTGCGCACCGCTCGTCGTGCCGGCGCGGAGGATGTAGTTGGGGACCGTGCCGACTTCGATCGAACCGTGGACCAGCGTCGGGAGGATCGACGTGGAGCCGAACGAGATCGAGACCGGCGGAGTGCCGAGGACATCGTCGCACAACGTCAGGGGAGCGAGCCCCACCGTCTCCAACGAGTAGGTGATGATGTTGAGCTCGTTGTCCGCCGCGGGCGGAAGGGTGATCGTCCCGAGGAAGTTCAGGATGACGGCCGACGTGAACCCATCCGGATAGAGCGTCGTCTGGTTGAACGCCGGCTCGCCTCCGGTCAGCCCCGGAAGGCCGACCACGGTGGAGCCCAGCGCGACCTCGACGATCGAGAGCTGACTCGGGTTGTGACAGAGCGCGAGCGACCAGCCACTGAAGGATGAGCTCGCAGACGAGTCGAGTACGATGGCGACCTGCTCTTCGCTCCCGACCGAGCCGCTCGCCATGTCGACGGAGAGAATCAGGTTGGGATCCTGGGCGGTGGCGGTGCCGCAGAGGATCACCGCGAGCCAGAGTCCGCGGGTGAGTGCCGCTCTCATGGCGTCTCCCCTTTCGTCCCCTCGAGGGTCAGCGTGCAGATGAACGGATCGGTGCCGGTCGGGTCGGTGCCTGGATTCGGGTAGGGACCGGGGATCGTCGCCGCGCCGCCGAGCGCCAACGCGAGTCGGTCGGCGTCGGCGATGCCGATGAACCCGTCGTCGTTGACGTCCAGCGGATCGAGGCAGTCGGGAAGCATCGCATCCTCGAAGACGTAGAGCAGGAGCTGGTCGAGATCCAGCGAGTCGACGACACCGTCGGAATTGACGTCCCCGCGGATGAACTCCACCTCGACCGGCTCGACCGAGCAGGGCAGGCTCGGGCAGTTGCCGGTCAGCGGCGAGGGTGAAAGGAGCTCGCCGAAGAAGCTGCCGCCGTCGGGAACGCGTCCGAACGAGATGTCCGGACCGAAGAGAGCGAGATCGACGTGGACCAGGTCGGATCCGCCGTTCAGGACGAAGTCGGTCTGCCCCGTCATGTTTGGGATGAAGGACGCGTGGAAGTCGTCCGGGTTGGTGGTATCGCCATCGAGGTAGACGATGAAGTAGCCACCCGCGGCGATCCGGGCGTCCTCGACGCAGGGGATCACCCACTTGTTGACGTCGGACAAGGTGTCGGAGAGCGCCACGCCACCGAGGTCGATCTCGGATGCGCTCGCGTTGTAGATCTCCACCCAAGCGACGAACGCCCCCGTCTCATCCGGGTGCGCCGACTCGTTGACGATCATGATCTCGTTGATGTAGAGCTTCCCGAGAAGCTCGGAGACCTCGTATCCCGGGCACGGGTCGACGAAGGTCGCCTCCCCCTCGAGCGCCCTCGGGACCGGACCGGACCGGAGCACGGAATCCTTGCAAGCGACGAGTGCGATGAGCGCCACGCAGGCGACCCACAGTCCGGGTCGCGCGGCGCCGCGCCGTGGTTCTCGTCTCGGGTGATCGTTCATGACGGGTGTCCTTCTTCGCACCGGATGCTTCTGCCTCGCGCCGAAGCGCGTCGAAGTTCGAGTGAACCACTCGCTCGTGAAGAGCTCGTGAAACGCGCTCTACTTCGCGGACTTCTTCAGCTCTTGCTCCGCCTTCAGTTGATCGAGGATCGCCTTCAGGCGCGCACTCGACGGGTCGGTCTCCAACGCCTCCTCGTAGCGCTGGACGGCCAGCCCGAGGTCCCCGGTCTCGTAGGCGACCTCGCCGAGACCCGCGAGCCCTTCGGACTTCGTCTCGGGAAGCCCGGACGCTTCGAGGTAGGCCTTGCGCGCCGCGTCGAAGTTCTTCCGGGCGAACTCGGCATCGGCGACGGTGATGTGGAGCACCGCCTCGTTCGGTCGCGAGCGGCGCGCGTCGTTGAGCGCGGCGATGCCCGCTTCCGCCTCACCCGAGTCCAGGAGCAGATAGCC
>JAGQRC010000842.1 GCA_020425835.1 Planctomycetota bacterium
ATCATCGCGCTCGGAATCCTGGCAATCGGCATCGCGTCCGCGATCGCCCTGTTCGCCGCGGCGACCGCGGCCCACAAACGGGCGATCGACCGGACTCACGCCGCGGCCATCGCGGAGCAAGTGTTCGCGGATGTGGAGAGTGCGCTGGAGCGTGGTCGGGGTATCGAGGAGGTCACGGCGAGTCCACCGCTCGATGCGGTTCGCGCGAACTACCCGGGCTACGAGGTCGAGCTCGACTTCTACGAGGTCTCCGGAGAGACCGCTTCCGACGAGATCCTCCTCGACGTCCATGTCCGCTGGCGTTTCCGTGGTCGTGACTCCGAGGAAGTCTTCCAACAGCTGCTGGTCCGCTCCGAGAACCTCGATCGCTGAGCTCCTCGCGCGCGGAGGCCGGAATTCGCCGTTACATTCCTTCCCGATTCGGACAGAATGCGCGCGCCGCTTCCGGTCCTCTCGTCATCGCTCGATCGACGGGGACCCCGACGAGACGTGACGGAGCATGAAGTTCAAGGTCGAAGAGCTCGGTGCGACCCTTCGGAAGACCGGCCGCGACGGCATTCCGCACGTCGTCGCTCTGGTCGGCGTCGAAGACTTCCTGCAGCGCGACGCGCTCCACGCGATCGGCAACGCGATCTACGGGGAGCCGCCTCCCCCGGAGGACGTCACCCGACTCGAGGGGAGCCGGCGGACCAACGACAAGGACCTGACCGCTCTCTTCGACGAGCTCCACACGCCGTCGTTGTTCGGGGGCGAGCGGTTGGTCGTCGTCACGAGCGCCCAACCCTACCTCGACATCGATCCCGATGCGTGGGCTGGTGCGATCCGACAGGGTTGGTCCGGTACGCGTCTGGTGCTGCTCCTCGACAAGCTCGATGGCCGGCGGAAGCTCGGCAAGTCCATCGCGGATGTCGGGTGGTGGATCGAGATCGCCAAGCCCTTCCATCGACCGCCCCCGTGGAAACCGCAGGCGCGCCCTTGGGACAATCCACTGAATCAGTGGATCGTACAGCGCGCCAAGCAGCATCGACTCACGATGGCCCCCCCGACGGCGCACCTGTTGATGACGCGGGTCGGCACTTCGCTCTCCGATCTCGCGAGCATGATCGAGCGCTTCTCCACCATCGTCACGCCGCCCGCGACGATCGATCGGGATCTCGTCGAGGAGCACACACCCGAGGGCGAGGAGTCGAACCTCTTCGAGCTCGTGGATGTCGTCTTCAACGGTGATCGTCGTCGCGCCGTGGAGCTGACTCGCGAGATCCTCGTTCGCGGGAGCGTCGATCCGCAAGGACAGCGGAACACGGATGCCGGGGGACTGTTGCTCCAGTTCATCGGAACCAGCGTCATCCGTGTCCGACAGTTGCGCGAGGTCCATCGCGTTCTCGCCGCGGGCGGCAACGATGACGAGATCCTCGCGAACGTCGGCGTCGGGAAGTTCATGCTGCCGAGGATCAAGGCGCAGGCGCGCGCCTCGCGTCCGCCGCGTCTCGAGCGGATGATCGACGAGCTCGCGCGCGCGGACGAGGAGCTGAAGACCGGCCGGGGTGCGCTCGCGCACGAGCTCCTGGAGCGTCTCGCCGCGGTGCTCTGAGGCGCGCGACGCGTGCCGCCACTCTCTTGCTTCGCCTCCGGGGAGCACCTAGACTCGCGCCAGCCCAGCAGGAAGCCCGAATCGTCTCGGGTTGGGAAGGTGGTGAGAATCCACCGCGGTGCCGCCGCTGTATTCGGGGACGAGGTTCGGTAGCTCGCGCACACGCACACCGACGGACCGCTCTGGCTGTCCGGTGGGCCGAGACGCGAGACCCACTGCGAACGACGTTCGCGGGAAGGGCCCGAGCCGAGGACGATCCGAGAGCCAGAAGACCGGCCTGCTGGAGTCACGGTCGCAACGTCGAGGTTCGCTCGACGGATGTCGAGTGGACGCGACGACGTTCGCGACCGACTCCCGAACCCCCGTCCCGTGCCAGGACGGAGTGGAAAGGCCGCACCCATGCGCGGCGCCTCGAATCGTGGTCGGGCTCCCCGGCTGCGACGGAACGTCTCGGCGTTTCGTGATCC
Source organism: Planctomycetota bacterium (assembly GCA_020425835.1). Next base: position 2,059 of record JAGQRC010000842.1, read on the forward strand.
CCTCGTTTCCCGAGGCTCTCTCCCCGGGACTAGTTTCTCCGGGAGGAGTTTCTCCGGGACGAGTTTCTCCGGGACATCTTCTGCGAGGTTCTCGTCGCCCGCGGTCGGGGTCTTCCTCGCCGTGGTCTGCGCTCTGTCGACTCTCGACACCCGAGCGGCGGAGTGGGACACCTTGCCCCC
>JAGQRC010000843.1 GCA_020425835.1 Planctomycetota bacterium
AGACCTTTCCGCCCATGGACTCGGCGTGAGCGACCACCTCGTCGACGGTCTCGGCGACTCGTCCCTCCGGCACGGCCACGCCGTGGCGCGCGAGGATCCCCTTCGCCTGGTACTCGTGGATTTTCACCCGTTGGCCTTTCGTCGGTCTCGACGCCACTCGCGTAGTCGCGGCGGGTCACACAGGATGTCGGCATGAGCCGCAGGAGGCGAACGCGACGCTGGGAACTCCGGCGCCCATCACGATCCGGGCTCGAACTCGGGTCCGGGGGTTCACGAACTCGCCTCGACCCAGCCCCCAAGACCTCTTTCGGCTCCGGGAGTCCATCGAGGATCGGCTTTCGAGCCAGAGTCCGAGATTCCGGGACGAAGCACCCGACGAGCCTCGGTCGTACTGGTGGATACGTCGAAGTCCGACGGAACGGGTCCATGGAAGCGAGGACCCGGCACCGTGGCGAGCTCCTCGGTGGCTCCCAAGAGCCGGCCGAGTCGTCGTTGCGGCAGAGGGGTCGTGTTCCCAGTGAGTTCCGAGAATGATCGAGCGGCGAATCATAGGGACCGGAGCATCGAGTATCAATCACCGCCCCCCGCGCCTCTCCCTCAAGTCGCCCTCCCGGTCGCCACGATAAGAAGACATCCACTCTTCGTGCTTTGAGGAGCCGCTCAGATGGCGCGACCGAACTCGATCTCCGTTCTCACTCTCTGCTTCGGATCCGTCCTGTTGCTCGCGCTCAGCGGGTGCGGGGGTCTGGACTCGACGACTCGGCGGGATCTCGACCAGGCCGAGACGAACATCGCACGGCAACCCGCGGCAGCCCTCGAGACGTTGAATCGTCTCGCGAGCCTCCACCCGAACGAGACGAGGATCCTTCACGCTCGAGCGCGAGCTCTCGAGGGCGTCGGGGACTGGCCGACCGCACGCGACGCGTGGCTCGACCTCCTGACGCGCGTGGACGCCGACGACGAAGGGTTGACCACCGCGTGCCACCGCGGGATCGGGCGTTCGACGCTCGAGGTGCTCGGCGTGCTCCCGGCGGAGTATCAGGTGGCGACGGGCGAGGAGGTCCCGGCCCTGGAGACGGCCGCGCGTTCCTTCCGAACGCTGCTCGAGGGCAATCCGGGTGACCCTGCCGCCCTTCTCGGCCTCGCCCAGTGCGAGCACCGTCTGGGAGCGCACGCCGTCGCCATGGGCTACCTCCGGAGCATCCCCGACAGCAGCCCCGAGCACGACCCGGCGCGGTACCTCGAGCTTCGCATTCGAGAAACGCTCGTGGGCCTGTCTCCGGAGTGGGTCCAGGAGTTGTCCGACCTGATGACGTGTCAGGACGAGGCGACTCGGCTGGCCGCGGCCCGCCAGCTCGTCGCGGTGGCGTCACGCGAGGGCATCGACCCTCGGGTCCAAGCCTCGATCCGAGACCAGCTGACACACGTGCGTCAACTCCCGGAGGTTCCGACGGGGCTCGTCGAACGGATCGAGACCTTCGAGCGCGAGGAGGTCGAGCGCAAGCGCCAGGAGCAAGTCACCCAGCTGATCGAGTTCGCGCGCGCGGCTCGACGACGAGGCGACTGGCGTGAAGGGTGGGACGCGCTCCAACGCGCGATCCAGATCAGCCCGTCCGCCAAGGTCGAAGTGCCCGCTCACTTGAACGAGTGGGGTGACGCCCTCGCGACGCGGATCCAGTCGGACCTCCGAGAAGGTCGCATCGATCTCGCGGCCAAGACCCGCGAGACCCTGAAGACTCTGGACGCGTCGAGTTTCGGCCCCGATCTGCGGCAGCGACTCGACGCGCTCGATGCGGAGTTCGAAGAAGCGTGGCGCAAGCATGGCGTCGGGGTGGCCATGCAGCAGGCCACGAGCAGGTCGTCCGTCTTCTGAAAGCGGACGATGTCGGTCTTTGAGGCTGCGTAGTGCTCGAAGGTGCCGTGCCAGTCGAGGTGGTTGGGGCTGATGTTGGTGACGACGGCGATGTGGGGGCTCCAGCGGCGTTCGGCGAGCCAGTGGAGCATGGCGGAGGAGAGTTCGAGGACGACGGGGTCGTCGGGGCCGATGAGGTGGAGGCGGGGCAGGAGGGAGTTGCCGATGTTGCCGCCGAGGTGGGTGGTGGAGGCGGGGAAGGCGGCCTGGAGTCCGGCGGCGATCATGGCGGCGGTGGTGCTCTTGCCGGCGGAGCCGGTAACCCCGATGACGCGGCGTTGGCTGGGGAGTCGGGCGACGAGCAGTTCGATCTCGGTGGTGACG
>JAGQRC010000082.1:0-3833 GCA_020425835.1 Planctomycetota bacterium
GTCCTCGATGCCGGACAGCACGCGCTCCCGGACGGTGCTGTCGACGGTCTCCTCGTGCATCGCGGCGGCGATGCGCTCGATCGCCAACCGCGACGCGACGTCGGCCGCCTTCGAGCTCCCGACCCCGTCGGCGACCACCAGGATCACCTCGTCGGAGCCTGCGCGGATCACTCCGGCGGAGTCCTCGTTGATGTCGCGTTGCGGCGAGACCCGGGAGTACAGCACCACCTGATCGAGCGCCGACTCGATGAGGATCGGCTCCTCGAGCGAGGTGTCGAACAGGAGATGATCCGCCGCCGGACCGGTCGGCGCCGGGCCCTGGACGTCCGTCATCGGGACCTCCGTTCGGACCGTGTCTTGGCCTTCTTGCGGCGGGTCTTCTTCGCGCGCGCCCGACGACGGCGCTGCTTGTCCAGGTGCTCCTCCATCTCCGCCGCCGCGGACCGGAACGCCTCGAGCATCTCCGTCGCATCGCGGAAACGGCGGCGAGGCTCCACCTCGAGGCTCTTGCGCAACAACTGGATGATGGACGGTGAGACGCGCGCGGCGAGTTTCTCGTGGCCGGGGAGCGGCCAGTGGAACGGCCACTCCGGGCTCTTGCCGGTGAACATCCGATAGAGCAAGAGCCCCATCGCGAAGACATCCGAGCGTTGCGACGGTTTGCCCATCGCCTGCTCGGGCGCCATCGCTCCGAGGGTCCCGGACCCCGAAGCCTTGACCGTGCGGCGAGCCACACGGGCGATGCCGAAGTCCGTCAGACGCAGGTGCCGGTCGTCGAAGATCAGCACGTTGTCCGGCTTGATGTCGCAGTGGAGGATCCCGCGGGCGTGGGCGTAGGCCAACGCTTCCAGCATCTGACCGGCGAAGTCCATCACGGTCTCCACCGACATCCGACTCTGGAGTCGTTCCGAGAGGGAGCGTTTCGCCAGCGGATAGACGATGACGAACCGACCCTCGATGAAGCTCGCGTCCTTGATCGAGAGGATGTGGGGGTGGTCGAGCTTCACGGTCAGCCGGACCTCGCGACGGAACGTCTCCAGGCTCGCCTTGTCGCTCGCCGAGATCGAAGGGATCTTCAGGGCGACGCGGATCCCCTCGATGCTGTCGTACGCCTGATAGACCTCCGCGAAGCCCCCCTCGGCCAGGCGCTTCTCGATCCGGTACTTTCCCAGCCGCTGTCGGCTCCGCAGTCGAGTCCGCTGATTCATGGGTCCTTCGGGATACTCCTTGGTGCCCGGGTTCGCTGCCCCTTATACCGTGACTGTCCCTCCCCGTCGTGGCATCATGCGCGTTCGATGAGCGTTGGAGGGCTCGAGAATGTGCCGATTCCTGGTCTACAAGGGCCGCGAGATCTTCATGTCGGATCTGATCACGCGGCCGGAACACTCCCTGATCCACCAGAGCTTCAAGGCCGAGGAGCGCAAGGAGCCCCTGAACGGCGACGGGTTCGGCGTCGGTTGGTACGTGCCCGAAGTGGACCCCAGCCCCTGCGTGTTCACGAGCGTCCGGCCCGCCTGGAGCGAACGCAATCTGCAACGGTTGGCCGAGAAGACGCGGTCGGGCTGCCTGTTCGCGCACGTCCGGGCGGCGACGCCGGGCACGCACGTGATGGAGCTGAACTGCCACCCCTTCGTCTACGATCGCTACCTCTTCATGCACAACGGCAGCATCGCGGAGTTCAAGTCGGTCAAGCGGGCGATCCGCGAGCGACTGAGCGATGAACGTTACGACTGGGTGGCGGGCACCACCGACAGCGAACTGATCTTCGGCCTGTTCCTCGACCGTCTCCTCGGAGCCTCCGATGGCAATGGGGGCGACGCGATGCGTGCGGCGTTGATCGCAACGATCCGCGAGTTGGAGGCGGTGCTCGCCGAGCACGCGGTGACGAGGCCATCGCACTTCAACTTCGCCGTCACGGATGGCGTCCACGTCGTCGCGACGCGCTACGTCACGCACAGCGAACGGCAGCCCCCATCGCTGTACGTCTGTCGGGGCGAGGAGTTCGGTGTCGGTGACGGGAGCTACCGCATGCAGGCTGCCGACGGCGAGGACCAGGCGGTGATCATCGCTTCCGAGCCGATCACCGAGGATCGCACCGGGTGGGAGCGGATCCCCGGACATCATCTGATCAGCATCGACCCGGACTGTCGGGTCCGACTCGACCCCCTGGCCGTCGAATGACGGAACCGGTCCTTCCTCTCGGCGTCCTCGCCTCGGCGGGAACGCTCGACCGGCCCGGTCTCTGTGTCGCGATCGCCCTCGCGGTGGGGGTGATCGCGCAGTCCCTGGCGCGCAAGCTCCAGCTCCCCGGGCTGCTGCTCCTCCTCGTGTGTGGTGTGGCGCTCGGACCGGACGGGATCGGGATCATCACCCCCGACGATCTCGGCGATGCACTACCGGTGTTGGTCGGGTTCGCGGTGGCGGTGATCCTCTTCGAGGGGGGCCTCAACCTGAACCTCTCCCGACTCCGGCGAGAACAGCGTTCGATCCAGATGCTGATCTCGGTCGGGGCGGCGATCACCATGATCGGTGCCGCGGTCGCGGCACGGTACGTCATGTCCTGGCCGTGGCCGGTGTCGTGGCTGTTCGGCTCTCTGGTCATCGTCACGGGACCCACCGTGATCGGCCCCCTCCTCAAGCGACTCAAGGTGAAGAAGTCGGTCGCCACCGTGCTGGAGGCGGAGGGGGTGTTGATCGATGCGGTGGGCGCCATCACCGCCGCGATCGTCCTCGACGTCGTCCGTCAGGAGTTCGACGCCGCGGCGGGGAGTCTGCACTTCCTCGGCTACCTCGGGGCGGGGATCGCTGTCGGTCTCGTCGGGGGAGCGGTTCTCGCGATCGCGTTCCGCCGTCGCCATCTCGTTCCGGAGGGACTCGAGAACATCTTCGTCCTGGCGGTCGCGCTGACGCTCTTCCATCTCTCCAATCGGTGGGTTCCGGAGAGCGGCATCGCCGCGGTCACCGTCGCGGGGATTCTGCTCGGCAACGTGAAGACCCACGTCCATCGGGATCTGATCGAGTTCAAGGAGCAGCTGACGGTGATGTTCATCGGCATGCTGTTCATCCTGCTCGCGGCCGACGTGCGCCTCTCCGACATCCGTGCGCTCGGGTGGCCGGGCGTGCTGACGGTGTTGATCCTGATCTTCGTGGTTCGCCCGCTGACGGTGGGGATCTCGACCTGGGGCTCGAACCTGAGTGTCGAGGAACGGCTCTTCATCGGTTGGATCGGCCCCCGCGGAATCGTCGCCGCCGCCGTGGCATCGCTGTTCGCCAACCAGTTGACGGCGCATCCGGATGCCCTGCTCGCACAGAGTGCGCTCGGGCTGCGGGCGCTGGTCTTCCTGGTGATCGCGGTCACCGTCGCTGTCTCCGGACTGAGCGGCGGGGTGGTCGCGCGTTGGTTGGGGTTGAAGAGACCGACCGATTCCGGCTGGGTGATCCTCGGCGCGAATGCCCTCGCGCGCGCGCTCGGACGGCGGATGGTCGACGGGGGGGACGAGGTCGTGTTCATCGACACCAACCACGAGTCGACGACGAGCGCTCAGGAGGAAGGCTTTCGCGTCGTGTTCGGCAACGGCCTCGACGAGAAGGTCCTGACCCGCGCGGAGATCGACACCCGGGTGGGGGTGATCGCCATGAGCCCCAACAGCGAGGTCAATCTGCTCTTCATCCAGAAGGTCCGAGAGCAGGCGCGCCCCAAGTCGTTGTTGTTGAGCACCGGGGCCGGGACCTCCCTCCGTCCCGAGATGCTGACCGAGCTCGGCGCACAGCCGTTGTTCGGTCGTGGACACGATGTCGACACCTGGGCGGTGCGACTGCGACACGGCACCGCC
>JAGQRC010000082.1:3852-9603 GCA_020425835.1 Planctomycetota bacterium
CCACGGAGGTCGACGAGGCCAACCCCTACGGGAGGCTACGTGGTCCGCTCCTCGCTCTCGCGCGAGAGATCGATGGGCGTTGGCTCCCGCTCGGCGGACAGCCGCGCTGGAGCATCGGGGCGAGGGCGCTCTACTTGATCCAGACGGCCAAGTCCGATGAGGCGCACAGCGCATTGTCCGAGGCCGGTTGAACTCCCGATCCGGACGACTCCAGCGAAGTCGAGACCGACCCCGAGGATGGTTCTGAGAGCATGAAACTCGAGGGCGTGCAGTCTTCGGGCGGAGAGGCGAAGTCATGAAACTGGGAATCCTGTCCCTGGAGCCGAAGTGCTACAGCACGCGAAGGCTCAAGGAGGCGGCGCAGGCGCGGGGACACAGCGTCCGCGTGCTCGACACCTTGGCGATGGCGATCGACGTCGATCGTGCCAATCCCGAGCTCCACTACCGCGGCAAGCTGCTGGCCCACTACGACGCGATCATTCCGAGGATCGGCTCGTCGATCACCTATTTCGGCGTCGCGGTCGTTTGTCAGCTCGAGCAGATGGGGCTGTTCTGCGCGAACTCATCGAGCGGGATCATGAACTCGCGGGACAAGCTGCGCTCGCTCCAGATCCTCAGTCGCCACTCGATCGGGATTCCGCGCACCGTCTTCGTTCGCGACCGCTCCGACGTCGAGGCAGCGATCGAGCGGGTGGGCGGCGCGCCGGTGGTGATCAAGCTGCTCGAGGGCACCCAGGGGATCGGCGTCGTGCTCGCCGAGTCGTCACAGGTGGCTCAGGCGATGGTCGAGGCGCTGCAGGTCACGCGACGCAACGTCCTGGTGCAGGAGTTCATCGCCGAGAGTCGTGGTCGAGATGTCCGCGCGTTCGTGGTCGGGGATCGGGTCGTGGCCGCGATGCGGCGCGTCGCCGAGGGGGACGAGTTCCGCAGCAACGTGCACCGCGGCGGTCGGGTCGAGTCGGTCCAGCTCGACGACAACTACGTCGAGACGGCGGTCCGCGCGACCCAGCTCCTCGGGCTGCAGGTCGCCGGCGTCGACCTCCTCGAGAGCAACGAGGGTCCGTTGGTGATGGAAGTGAATTCGTCGCCCGGACTCGAGGGAATCGAGGCCGCGACCGGTGTCGACGTCGGCGGCGAGGTGATCGACTTCGTCACCCATCAGCTGAAGTTCCCCGAGCTCGACATCCGCCAACGCCTGACGGTCAGTCGCGGGCACGGGGTGGGTGAGATCCACATCCCGAAGGGCAGCGCGTTCAAGGGGCGCACCCTGGCCGACACCGAGCTCCGGTCGCTCGACATCGTCGTCCTGCCGGTCGAGCGCGACGGGGAGGTGACGCCGAACCCGCCCTCGGACTTCGCGCTCCGCGAGGGGGATCGGTTGCTCTGCTTCGGTCGGCTCGACTCGATGCGTCTCCACATTCCCGACCCGCAGCGCAAGCGACGCAAGAAGACCAAGAGCACCCGACCCGCCAAGGATGCGACGTCGTGAGCGAGCTATGGTGCGACGTCCGTGCGGGAGAGTCCGCGAGCCTCGACCTCGAGGTCGGCGAGAGCACGACGGGCAACGCCATCCGCATCCCGATCTACGTTCGACGCGGGGAGTCGGAGGGGCCGACGCTGTTCGTCACGGCCGCCGTGCACGGCGACGAGCTCAACGGTACCGGAGTGATTCGTGAGCTGATCCTCGACACGACCATTCGTCTGCGTCGCGGGGCCCTCGTTCTCGTTCCCGTGGTCAACGTCCTCGGCTTCGAGCGTCACTCGCGCTACCTCCCCGATCGCCGCGATCTCAATCGGTCCTTCCCGGGCGACGCGAAGGGGAGCCTGGCGGCGCGGATGGCGGAGGCGGTGTTCCGGGAGATCATCCAGCCGTGTCACTTCGGTATCGACCTGCACACCGCCGCCACTCGGAGGACGAACTTCCCCAACCTCCGGGCCGACCTCTCCGACGCCGGCGTGCGGCGGCTCGCAGAGTCGTTCGGTTGTGAGATCGTTCTCGACACCAAGGGCACCAAGGGCACGCTGCGCCGGGAGGCGACCCGCCTGGGGATCCCGACGGTGGTGCTCGAGGCGGGCGAGGTGCTGAAGGTGGAGCCGGTCGTCGTGGACTACGCGATCCGCGGCATTCGGAACATCCTCGCCGAGCTCGGCATGATCGATGGGGAGCCGAACCGCACCCCCATCGTCGAAGTGAAGAAGACCCGCTGGGTCCGCGCCGCGGATGGAGGGTTCTTGCAGTTCCACGTGGGGCCCGGTGAGTACGTCGAGAAGAAAGCAGCGATCGCGACGAGCACCGATCTCCTCGGCAACGCGTTGGCGACGGTCGTGGCCCCCTACTCGGGAGTGGTGATCGGATTGACCACCCTGCCCGCGGTCCGACCCGGCGACGCCGTGTGCCACATCGCGCAGGTGCCCCGTTCGCGCTGGCGACAGCTCCCCGCCTCCGAGCTCGCGGAACGCGCGCGAGAAGACCTCGCGCTCAACGTTCGTGTCACGGACTAGGCCTAGCAGTCCGTTGAAAAACTCATTCCGGCCGAGAGCCCGAGCTTCCGGCGGCCAGCACACCCGCCGAAACTCGAAGTATGAGCCGATACGACTGCGTTTCACCGGAGGCACTGGCCTTGGAATCTCTGGCTTTCGCCTCGAAAGCAGTTCTTCAACGGACTCCTAGTCGCCGAGTTGGCACGCACGTGTGGTTCAGCGAGGGAGTGTGGGTCCTGTCGTTCCCGTGCGTCGACGGTCCAGGCCGCCGGTCCCTTCGTGGGCAACGCCGGTCGCGAGAGTTCTCCGTGACGTTGGAGTTTCCTCGGTGGAACGGACGCCTCTCCACAGGCGCCCTACCGCCGTCCGCGCGCTTTCGTCGGCTTCTTCGCGAGATCCGACACCGTGCGCGTCTCGAGCATCGCGATCGATGCCGCTTTGATCGGGGCCCAGTCGAAGTGGAGTGGGCAGGGGTCGGCGTCGTTGCACTGATGGCGACCCAAGACGCACTGGTCGGTGCGCGGGCCGCCCTCGATCGCGACGACGACGTCCATCAACGAGATCTCGTTGGGGTCGATCGCGAAGGTGAAGCCGCCGCCGGGACCGCGTCGCGAGTCGAGGATGCCGGCTCGCACGAGTTGCTGGAGCATCTTCCGCGTGAACGGCTCGGGGATGTCGGCGCGATCGCAGAACTCGGTGACGGTCATCAGGCGATCGGGCTCGGTGACGAGCACCTGGAGCGCGCGAATCGCGTACTCGCAGCCACGGGTGTAGAGGTGCGTCATGCCGGGCTCCCTGCTGTCTCGGCGGGGACCGTCAACGCGTCGATCACATCGCTCGCGGAGTATTCGGTGCTTCGGGCGAACAGGCGCCGCAACAGCTCGACGTCGTTCCCCGCCGTCACCAGCGGCTCCTCCGAGACTCCGTCGCGAACCTGACCCAGTCCGACCGTCGCCAGCAGCGCGTTGCAGAGGCATCGCTTCCCCCGTGTCTCGTCGAGGTCCCCTCCGGACTGGACGAACGCCTTCGGGGCCGCCGGGCAGCGGTAGTTGATGCCGCCGCTCTCGGTCTGGTAGGCGTGTCGGAGGAAACCGAGATCGCACTTTCGGTCCGCCTCGAGGTCTTCGTCCTCGTTCAGCCCGATGCCACGGACCACGTTGAACGGAAAGCCCGTCGGCGACACGCGCGGGTCCTTGAGCACCTCGAGGTCATCGTTGGCGAGCGCATCGTGGACGCGACGCTTGATCTCCGTCGTCACTCCGGACTCGCGGCAGAACGCGAACGGGGTTCCGACCTGGATCCCGCTCGCGCCGAGCGCGAGCGCTTCGCGATACCGCGATGCGTCGTGGAAGGAGCCAGCCAACCAGAAGGGCAACCCGGTGGCGCGGAGCGCGTCGAAGTCCACCTCGTCCCGTGGGCCGTAGTTCGGCTCACCGCGCTCGTTGAGCGTCAGTGCACCCCTCGGTGGCGCGTTGTGACCGCCCGCCGAAGGACCCTCGATGACGAAACCGTCGATCGCCCCCTCGGCGCGCTTCAGCAAAGTGGACGCGAGCACGTGCGACGAGACAATCGGCACGAACCGCGGGCGGGCCAGGGGCTGACTGCGATCGAGATCGAGGTCGAGCTCGGCCGGCGAGAAGCGGAGGATCTTCGGCTCATCGGTGCGCGCGCTTCCCTCGGGCCGGATGCGCACCTCGACATCCGCGTGTCGCCGCAGCGCATCGATCATGGCCGGGACCTCCAGCGGGATCCCGGCGCCGACGAAGACCGTGTCGACGCCGGCGAGCATCGCCCCGTAGATCCCCGACGGATTCGGGAAAGGGATCTTGGCCATGTAGTTGATCCCCACCGGACCCGCACTCGCTCCGCCACCTTCCTTCGCGAGGTAGACCTCGACGAAGTTGGCGACGACGTTGAGGCCGTGCAGCTCGGGATCGGTGCGCAGCGAGAAGGGGGGGACCTCCTTGTATCGCGCGCTCGGCGCCTTGCCCCCCTCGATGAAGTACTCGTCGAGAATGCGATCGACGAGCGCCCGACCGGGAAACGCGGCGAGCGCTCGTCGCACGTCGCCCTCGGGATCACCGAGCTGCAGTCGACGAGTCAGCACGACGTTGAGACCGGTTCCCGACACGACGCCGTGCTGCCCGCAGCGCGAGACCGCGCGCGCGAGTGTCCAATTGGACACCGCGACGCCCATTCCGCCCTGGATGATCGACGGCAGGTCCATGTCAGCTCCTTCGTGCGGGCGAAACGAGTCGCGCACGACCGTGAGCGCGATCCGCGCACGGCCGATGCTCTTCAGGACAGGGGCTCGAACTCGGCGGTGAAGTGTCGGAGGAATTCGGGCTGACTCGTGATCCGGTAGCCCCCGAGATCCGAACGCTTCTCGAAGACTTCGATCACGACCTCGGAAACGTAGTCGATGTGGCTCTGGGTGTACACCCGCCGTGGCAACGCGAGCCGCACCAACTCCATCGACGAGGTCTCGTCCGGTCCACCGGAAGGATCGCGCCGCCCGAACATCACCGTTCCGATCTCGCAGCTCCGGATCCCGCCGTGCTCGTAGAGGGCGACGGCCAACGCCTGCCCGGGATACTGCGCCCCCGGGACGTGCGGCAGGAAGCGGGCAGCGTCGAGGTAGACCGCGTGACCACCGGCGGGTCGCATCACCGGGACGTCGGCCCGGTGGAGCTTCTCGGTCAGGTAGTTCGTCGTCGCCACGCGATACTCGAGGTAGTGCTCGTCCAGCACTTCCTCCAGGCCGACCGCGATCGCCTCGAGATCGCGACCCGCGAGCCCGCCGTAGGTCGGGAAGCCCTCGGTCAGGATCAGAAGGTTGCGTTCGCGCTCGGCCAAGGATGGATCATTGGTGCAGAGGAAGCCGCCGATGTTCGCGAAGGCATCCTTCTTCGCCGACATCGTGCACCCGTCCGCGAGTGAGAACATTTCCTTTGCGATCTCCCGAGGGGTCCGATCGGCGTACCCTTTCTCCCGGGTCTTGATGAACCAGGCGTTCTCGGCGAAGCGGCAGGCATCGAGGTAGAGCGGGATCCCGAACTCGTCGCAGACCTTGCGGACGGCGCGGAGATTCTCCAGCGAGACCGGCTGGCCGCCGCCGGAGTTGTTGGTCACGGTGACCATGACCAGAGGAATGCGCCCGCGCCCCTCCGCCTCGATGAGGCTGCGAAGAGCGGCAGTATCCATGTTGCCCTTGAAGGGGAAGTCCGACTCGGGATCGGCACTCTCGCGACAGGGAAGATCGACCGCCCG
>JAGQRC010000844.1 GCA_020425835.1 Planctomycetota bacterium
CTCTCGGCGCACCGAGGAGACCTCGATCAGCTGGAGGGAGCACTGACGGAGCGCTTCCGCGGGGGACGCTTCTCCGCCGCCGCGGAGGCGCTGCTGTTCACGGATCGTCAGCTGTCGAAGCTCCGCCGCGTCTTGGATCTGCTGGACGCGCGGCTCGATGAGCTGGACCCCACCGCTCCGATCGAGCCCGAGCTGCTGTCGATCGACCTCCGCGAGGTCCACCAGGAGCTGGAGGAGGTGACCGGGGCGATCGCGACTGAGGACACCCTCGACAAGATCTTCAGTCGCTTCTGTTTGGGGAAGTAGGCACGAAGTCGGGCTCGGCGGACGGCCGACGCCGTCGCGTCGAGCGCGGGCTCCGAACATTGGTGTATCAAGGCATTTACCATGGACTTGTGACCCAAGATATTGTGTACTCCGGCCGTCGATCGCGCATATGTGGGCCCGTTCGGGTCGGATCGGTCTACGACCGTCCGCCGGCGGCGCATTGGGGCGTGCGCCTGTTGTCCAGCCCAACCTCGGTGCGGGCTCGGACCGGGATGCGGCAGGCCGAGGATCGCCGCGATAGCATGTCGGGTGAACTCATGTTCCCCTGTTGTCGACGGCGTTGGAGCGGGCTCGCGCGGCGTCCGTCTCCCGTGGGCCGTGGCCCGCCGAAGGAGATCTGCCCGGTGAGGTGTCCGTTCTGTGCCGGAATCGAGGACCGGGTCATCGACTCGCGGACGAGCGCCGATGGGGCCTCGATCCGTCGGCGTCGAGAGTGCCAGTCGTGTCATCGTCGGTACACGACGTACGAGAGGGTCGAAGAGGTCCCCCGCCTCGTCATCAAGAAGGACCAACGTCGCGAGCCGTTCAATCGGACCAAGGTGCTGCAGGGTCTGCTGAAGGCGTGTGAAAAGCGTCCGATCTCCGTCGCCCAACTCGAAGAGCTCGTCGACAAGGTCGAACGTCGGATCGGCGAGGAGTTCGAGTTCGAAGTCGAGTCCCGCACCGTCGGTCAGATGCTCGTCGAGGAGCTCAAGAGCCTCGATCAAGTGGCGTTCGTGCGTTTCGCGTCGGTGTACCAGGAGTTCGCCGACATCTCCGAGTTCATCCGGGAGCTCCGACCGTTGATGAAAGATCGACTCCGGGAAGAGCCAGAGAGCGAGCTCCTCGCGGAGCTTTCGCGGGAGAGTGAGCGAGCTCGCCAGCCCGGAGCCGACGAGCCGAGCGAGACGGCCGACGACGAAGCGGTGGGGGACCAGCGTGTCGACGATTGACCGGGTCCGCGCCCGCGACGGCCGTCTGGTGCCGTTCGACCCTCAGCGCATCACGGAGTCCATCCTCGACGCGATGGCCGAGTGCGGTGAGGGCAACGCCGAACTCGCCGAAGAGCTGACGTCGGCGATCGTCCACTTCCTCGAAGTGGAGTCGGAGGCGCGCGGCTCGGGTCGGGAGTCCGCGATCGCACTCGATCGGATCGACGATCAGGTCGAGAAGGTTCTGATGGAGACCGGGCACCGCGTCGTCGCTCGGGCCTACATCGTCCGCCGGGAGCGGCGCGCTCGGATCCGTGAGCGGCGACGCGCCATGGAGAAGCGCTTCGACCGGGGGGACGGTCCGCCGCGCGGTGCCCTCCACGTCCAGGACCGCTTCGACGGCGAGGCCTCGCCGTGGAGTCGGGAACGCATCAGCGAAGTGCTGATGGAAGAGGGGCATCTCGAGGCGACGGACGCGGACGCGGTGGCAGCGGCGGTGGAGGAACGAGTCCTGCGATCGGGGCAGCCGGTCATCACCACCGCGTTGATCCGCGAGTTGGTCGACAGCGAGCTCTTCGTCCGCGGCTTCACCGAGAGCCTGCGCCAGCAGAGTTCGGTCTCGATCCCGAAGCACGACCTCGAGCGGTTGTTGTTCCGCGGCGGCGATCCCGAGCGCAGCCTCTTCCCGGGGGATGCGCGTCACACCAGTCGCACCGTCGGCGACATGATTCTCCGCCAGTACGTTCTCGAGCACGTCTACGACGCGGAACAACGCGCCTGTTTCCGAAGAGGCGACCTGCACCTCCACCGGATCGAGCAGTCCTTGTTGCTCCTTCGAGTTCCCCTCTCGGCCGATCGGCTCGCGGAGCGCCCCCATCGCCGCTCCGGCGGCAGCGTGCTGCAGCGGCTGTTCACGTCGATCGGGGAGCTTCGCTCGAGCGTCGCGGACGAGATCGAGGTCTTCGGGCTCGGAGAGGCGCTGCTGTGGGAGCGG
>JAGQRC010000845.1 GCA_020425835.1 Planctomycetota bacterium
TCGCGGAGAAGGCGGCCTGCGCGATCCTCGCCGGCATGCCGGTGATCACGAAGCCGGCGACCTCGAGTGCGATGGTGACCGAGCGCTGCGTGGAGATCCTGGTCGAGGCGGGGGCGTTTCCCGCGGGGGTGTTCCAGTTCATCGCCGGCGGGACCGGCGACCTGATCTCTCGGCTCGGCGCGCAGGATGTCCTCGCGTTCACCGGTTCGGCGGACACCGCACTCCGGCTGCGTTCTGCCGAGAACCTGCTCTCGACCAATGCTCGGGTGAATCTCGAAGCGGACAGCCTGAACGCCGCGGTGCTCGGCGGCGACGTCGAGGAGGGCAGCGAGACCTGGGATCTCTTCCTTCGCGACGTCGCTCGCGAGATCACCCAGAAGAGCGGACAGAAATGCACCGCCGTGCGTCGGGTGTTCGTGCCGAACGATCGCGTCGACGCCGTGATCGAGTCGCTGTCGGACGCGCTCTCGTCGGTCGTCGTCGGTGATCCGAGCGAAGGTACGGTCAACATGGGGCCGCTCGCGACCCGCCAGCAACTCGAGGATGCCGTCGCGGGCGTGGCGAAGCTCGCGGCCGAGGGGGCCATCGTCCACGGCAGTGGTGAGCGTGTCGATGGTGTCGGCGCGGAGCCGGGGCGCGGCTACTTCTTCGCGCCGACTCTGGTCCGGGCGCACGACGGCATGACGGCCGAGGCGATCCATCGTCACGAGGTCTTCGGACCCTGTGCGACCGTGATCGGCTACGACGGGACGCCTGGCATGGCGGCGCAGCTGGTCGCTCGAGCGGACGGGACCCTGGTGACCTCGCTCTACAGCGACGATCTCGAGGCCGTCGAGAGCTACATGGCGGCGGGGGGTTGCTACACGGGACGGCTCTACCTCGGCTCCGAGAAGATGGCCGAGCAGGCTCCGGGCTCGGGGATTGCCCTCCCGCAGTCGCTCCACGGCGGACCGGGTCGTGCGGGCGGCGGGGCGGAGCTCGGGGGACGCGATGGCCTGCGCCTCTACATGCAGCGGGTCGCTCTCCAAGGCAGCCGTCCGATGATCGACCGGATCTTCGGCGCCAACGAGTGAGCCGCCGATCGATCCAGGTCATCGCGCCCATCGACTCCGCGGTGGGTGCGGCACCGATCCATCGCGAGATTCCCACGTTCGCGCTCCTCGGGGCGTCGAACGTGACGCTCGGTTGGCGATCCATCGTCGCTCGGTGTCGAGCCGTGGCTGCCCGGCTCGACGGCAGAAAGGGCGAGGAGGCGCGAGTCCCACCGATCCGGGTGATCGGGGCACACGGCCTGGGACGGTCGTACGGAACGGACTCGCGTTTCCTGTTCCGGAGTCTCTCGTCGATTCTCGAGTGCGAGTTGTGGGAGCTCCTCGACCGATCGGCGGAGTCGGCGGCTCCCCGCTACGCGTTGGTCACCGATGTCGGGAACGACATCGCCTACGGAGTGGAGCCGGCGCACCTGCTGAGCTGGGTCGACGAAGCGGTGTCACGACTGCGCGATCGTGGCTATCGCGTCGTCCTCACCGGTCTGCCGATCGACAGCCTACTCCGGGTGTCTCGGTTGCGATTCCTGACCGTTCGGACGGCGCTGTTCCCGTTCCATCGCATTCGTCAGGAGACGGTGATGGAACGCGCGCGTGAGGTCCAGTGGGGGATCGAACGGCTGGCGCGGACTCGGGACGTCTCGCTCGCGACGCTCCGTGGAGAGTGGTACGGGATCGATCCGATCCACATCCGCCTGCGCTGCCGAACGAGGGCGTGGGCGAGGATCCTGGAGCGGTGGGGCGGGTGACGCGAGCCGGGTGGGCGGAGATCGCGGGACGCGACGGCACCCTCCTCCTCGATGCGAAGAACTCCGCCCCGGTTCGACCGGAGCGGAGTTCGTGCGAATCACGCGATTCGGGATCGTTCCGACGATCAGCGCCAGCGGATCAGCATCGACTTGGGATCGAACTCGAGGTGCACCGAAGGGGGTGCCCCCGGAGTCTTGATGAACCGGAGGTTGACGTGGTCGGCTTCCGGCTCGAGTCCGATGATCACCGACAGCGCGTCCTCGACGGCGACGATGCCCCCGGGAACGCCGCGGCCGTCGCAGTCATCGCTGCGACTCATATGGGCCGACAGCCAGATCTCCGTGTCGAACTCCTGGGCGAGCTGCTTCAGACCGCGGACCTCGGCCTCGCACGAGCCCTTCTCGAAGTCCGGCCACCCGTCGAGCTCGACCAT
>JAGQRC010000846.1 GCA_020425835.1 Planctomycetota bacterium
GATGCGCTCCCCGAACGACGTGGTAGTTGGTCAACACGTACCCGCGAGCGTTGACGATGACCCCGGATCCGGCGGGCTCGAAGCGTTCGCCCGCCTCCTCGCTCACCTCGATCGCGACGACCGAAGGACTCACCCTCGCCACTGCTCGGACGACAGGGGTGTTGCGCGCCGCAGAGAGTCCATCGAGGGGGGTGGACGGGTCCGCCTCGGCACCGGATCCCGGGGGGACCGCGGGCGGCGCCGCGAATCGATCGCCGGAGCCGAGCGACGCGAGGAGTCCCGGAACCAGCGCTCCGAGAAGCATCCAGCGAACCGCCTGGAACGCGTTCGCGCTGCGTGTCATCGCGACTCCTCATCGAGCCACTCGACGTGCAGGGAGACGTCGAGGTTAGGTACCGAGTGGGTCAGGGACCCGATCGAAATCCGACCGACGCCGGCCGCGGCATACGCAGCGATACTGCGCCCGGTGATGCCCCCCGACGCCTCGAGCCGTCCCCGCCAGTCGGGAGCCAGACCGAGGACGTCGGCCTCGACCCTCGCGACCCACTCCCGGATCGTCTCGGGCGACTGGTTGTCGATCAGGATCCAGTCGACACCGTGCTCGACGCACGCTCGAAGGGAGTCGTAGTCTTCGACCTCGATCTCCAGAGGACGATGAGACCACGCCGACTCGCGGTGCCGCTCCACCAGTGCCCTGATCTCCTCATCGGGTGCCGACTCCGGTGACATTCGGCAATTCCGGAACAGGTCTCGGTGGTTTTCCTTGAGCATCGGGAAATCGGACAGATCTCGCCGATGGTTCGTCCCTCCTCCGGCGCGAACGGCGTACTTGGCGAGATCCCGCCAACCCGGGAGAGTCTTCCGCGTGTCGAGGATGGCAACACCCGGAGCCCGTGCGACCCAGTCCGCGGTCCGAGTCGCAATACCGGAAAGGTAGCCGAGCCAGTTCAACGCCGTTCGCTCCGCGCCGAGCACCGCTGGAATGGTCCCGACCAGTTCGAGGACGACATCCCCGGCATCGACCGCCGCCCCCTCCGCCCTTCGTTGGATCAGTCGCACCTTCGAATCGAGGAGGGCGAACGCCCGAAAGGCCCCCGGCACCCCGGCCACCACGCCGCACTCCCCGGCGGTGATGCGGGCCAAGGCGTGTTGAGGGCCCGCCGACACGCGACCGAACGCGATCTCCGTCGCGGCGTCGTGGTCGACGCGATCCTCGGCAAGAGCCGAACGCAGGCGAGCGTCGACGTCCGCCGCGTGTTCCGTCCAGAACGACTCGAGTTCCGTATCCGCTTCGGTCATCGCCAGTTCCGGCCTCCCCTGGACTTGCCGTTGTAACGGCTGATCCAGAATCTGACCAGAGTGCATCCGACCGGACTCCGTCAACGCTCGGAGCGGCTCCAGGTCGCGATCGTCGAGGCAGGTCGGCGAATGAACCGCCTCGCGACGAGCCGTCGGCCGTTCGCCCGGCAAGGACGGCGGACGGTGTCGACAGCAGGCGAACTGCGATAGGTCGTCGAGGATCGAGTTCGTCCGTATGACGCAGCCCACGGGTGTCTTGCGCCTCCGCACAGCGGGCTCGTGTAGGGTCCGGGCTCCACGCCGCCCTCTTTTTTCGGATGACAATGGGGACTCCGGGGTGCCCCCTTTCGGGTTTCCGCTAGAATCCCGCCCCTTGGCCGGACCGATACATCTCGCGGGGAGCCAACGTTCCCCGGGATCGGGAATCGCAGCCCGTCCGACGAAAGGCCCCGAATCAGGATGATCCGCGTCGACTCCGAACGCGACCAGGTCAACGTCGCCAAGGTGTGCGAAGCCGGCCAGGAGCAGATCTTCGAGTACTGGGACGAGATCGGGCCCGACGAGCGACGCCGGCTACTCGATCAGATCGATACGATCGACTTCCCCGAGTTCAGCCGACTGGTCCGGACCCGCCTCAACCAGGACGAAGATCCCGGCGTGCCGTTGGGATCGCTCGAGCCCGCCGAGATGATCCCCATCCCGTCGACGGACGATGAGCGACGCTACTGCGGTCGCGCGATCGAGTTGGGCAAAGCCGCGCTCGAGACCGGCAGCGTGGGAGTGCTCCTCGTCGCCGGCGGCCCCTCCTTCGAATACCACTTCCTGCGCGCCGCCGTGATCAGCGCGAACGGGGACAAGGTCCCCTGCTGGCTGCAGAACGCCACCCCTGGGCTCCGCTCGCCGGGCAACGTGCGGTACGAGGCGCTCCC
>JAGQRC010000847.1 GCA_020425835.1 Planctomycetota bacterium
TGGGCGACGACGTCGTGCCGGGTCTGTCGCTCGATCTCGGCGACCCGCCGTAGGTCGAGCCGCGGCGCGGCGGCCTCGAGAACACGGATCTGCTCCTCCCGGATCGGCAGGCCGAGCTGGCGCTGACTGTCGGCGAGCGCGATCCAGATGCGCCGCCAGGTCGCATAGCGGTTTCGGGTGGAGAAGATCGCCGCCATCTCCTGGCTGGCGTAGCGTTCGTGGAGGGGATTGCCCAGGGTGTCCGCGGTCACGGCGGGATCCTAGCAGCGGCCCGCCGACGCTCGAGGCGCGAAGCGGGCCCGACCCGGAGTAAGATCCGCGCGAGGTCAAATCTCTTGCTGCGATTGCACTGGTCCCACCAAGGCCACGACGAGTCCCGTTCCCTCCACAAGGAGGAAGTCCGCATCGGCCGCGGGAACGAGAACGAGATCGTCCTGCCCGACTTCTCGGTCTCGCGTCGCCACGCATCCGTGCGCCACGAGGCGGAGGGCTGGGCGGTCCACGACCTCGGCAGCACCAACGGCATCCAGGTGAACCGGGTCTCGGTTCGTCGGGCGTTGCTCCGGCCCGGCGACAAGATCAAAGTCGGGATCTTCGAGCTGACGGTGGAGGAGGTTGCGGACCCGGTCGTCGCCGGGATGGATCGGATGCCGACGACCACCTCCGAGGCGGTCCCGCTCAATGTCGGCACCGCGACCATCGTCCGATCGCTCGCCGACTTCTCCGCCGAGTACGGACTCGACACCAAGGCCTCGGGGGAGCTGCGGGTCGACAAGCGGCGCGATCTCGACCAAGCGTACGGCAGCAAGATCTTCGGCTTCATGACCCGACTTGCGCGCCTCCTGATCCGTTCGGACTCGATCGACGACGTCCTCGCTCGGGTGCTCGAGATCGCGTTCGAGGCGCTGCCGGTCGACCGCGGCTTCATCCTCCTGAGCGACGACGCCAGCAAGGAGCCGGTCTGCGAGGTCGCGAGGGTCAAGGACAAGGTCGAGTTCCGCCCCGAGGGGCAGGTGCCGGTGTCGCAGACGATGGTGGAGCAGGTGATGCGCGATCGCGTCGCGCTCCTGACCTACGATGCCCTCTCGGACCAGCGCCTCGCCGGAGGGGAGTCGATCCGGATCCACCAGATCCGCGCGGCGATGTGCGCTCCGCTCTGGTCCGGCGAGCGGATCATGGGCGTGATGCAGGTCGACACGCCGTTCCACGCCGGCACCTTCAACGAGCAGGACCTCGACCTGCTGACCGCGCTCGCGAACTACGCCGCGGTCGCCGTCGAACGGCTCAAGAACGCCAAGATCGCGGAGTTCGAGCGCGAGGTCCGCTCGCGTCTCGAGCGGTATCACTCGCCGGCGGTGATCGAATCGATCGTCCGCTTCGACCCGGCCGCGGCCGACGCGGCGGTCGGGCGGATGAAGCAGACGGAGGTGACGGTCCTCTTCGCCGATCTCGCGGGTTTCACCGCTCTGTCCGAGAAGCTGTCCGCGTCCGAGGTCGCAGAGCTGCTCGAGGGGTACTTCACGCACTCCGTCGAGGCGATCTTCGCGGAGGGAGGGACCCTCGACAAGTTCATCGGCGATTGCGTGATGGCCTTCTTCGGCGCTCCGGTGCCGCAGGAGGACCACGCGCTGCGGGCGGTGCGGGCCGCGGTCCTGATCCAGCGCGAGCAGGCCGCCTGGAACGCTCAGCGCATTGAGGAAGGAAAGCCCGCGCTCCCGGTCCGGATCGCCATCAACACAGGCCCTGTGGTCGTGGGAGATGTTGGAGCCAAGCGGCGCGTCGACTACACCGTGCTGGGCAACACGGTCAACGTCGCGGCGCGGATCGAGGCCTATATCGCGGAGGAAGGCGATGTGGTGATGGGACCGGAAACGGCGAAGCAGGTTGGCGACGCGATTCCGCTGGAGTCGCTCGGGCGCTGCCAGCTGCGCGGACTCGAGCAGCAGATCGAGGCCTTCCGCGTCGACCGGGAGCACCTGGTCCGCCGTTGAGCCGTCCGTTTCCTTACCGATTCGGCACCGGCAACGCGGGAAAGCTCGCCGAAGCGCGGAGGATCGTCGGCGCCGACCTCGAATCGGTCGCGATCGACCTGCCCGAGATCCAGTCGGGAGATCTCGAGGAAGTGTTGCGGGCCAAGGCCGGAGCGGCGCGCGAGCGGGTCGGTGCAGCGGTCGTGGTCGAGGAGACCGGTCTCGAGCTCGCCGCGCTCTCGGGCTTCCCCGGCCC
>JAGQRC010000848.1 GCA_020425835.1 Planctomycetota bacterium
TCGACAACGCGTTCCTGCTCTTCCCGGGCGATCGGAAGGTCACCGTTCCGCAGTCCTTCGCGTTCGCCGCGGCCGATGTCGACCGACTCGCCGGCGTCTCGCTCATGGCGGGAAGCGTCGGCGGTGCGGACCGCACCAGCGTCGTCCGCGTCACCACCGGTGGTGTCACGACCGACTACGCGGATGTCCTGTCGAGCGCGGATGGCCCGCTGTGGGACACCCTCGAGCTCGGCGTGGTCGT
Organism: Planctomycetota bacterium; assembly: GCA_020425835.1. Next base: position 242 of record JAGQRC010000848.1, read on the forward strand.
TCCCGCCGGGGCGACTGATCTGACCGTCGAGATCATCTCCGGTGACGGCACCGGGACCTCGGGCTCCGAAGCAGCGTCGCTCAGCTGGGTCGCCGCGACCCTCGCGATCAGCACTGGCGACGTTCCTCCCTGCGACGGTGACGTGACGCCCCCGACGATCGTCTGCGACATCGTCCCGCACTGTTGGGGGATCAGCGAAGTCGTCTTCGACGCGACCGACGACTGCAGCGAGGTGGAAGTGGAAGCGTACTTCCAGCTCAGCTGCGGCCAGGTGTCGGTGGAGAGCGGCGATCTCTTCAAGGCGACGGCCGGCTACTGCTGCGGCTGGAGCCAGTGGTGCAATGTGCTCCTCCTCCGCAGCACGAGCATCGAGCTCGTGGTGATCGCGACCGACTCCTCCGGCAACGAGGCGGTGTGCACGATCGACCTGATCGAGCAGCCGACCTGCACGCCGAAGCCGAAGGTCAAGAAGAGCTGCGGCAAGAAGCGGAGCAAGCGGCACGGTCGCTGCCGCTGATTCGCGCGACGGGGTGAGACACGACCCCACCGGCCGGCGGTCCTTCGGATCGCCGGCCTTCTTCGTTTCGAAGCGACGTTCGGAAGCCTCAGTACGACTGTGTCTCTTCGCGCTGCGGAGAGCGCACAGGTGCGGTTCGAGTCGGGATGGCGCCGTTCGCTGGTTCCTGCGGGAGCTCGGTGGGAAGCCGGACCTCCCGACGTCGTGCCGTGCTCACGCGTTGGAACACCTCGTCGAGCAGCGAGCGTGCCGCGCGCAGGAGGGTTCGGTCCGGGTCGTCCGGAGCGTCGACCTCCGGGAGCGCCAACAGCGTCTTCACCCGCTCACCGAGACGGCCGAAGCGGCGGCGAAACGAGCGCGCCGCGCGCTCTTCTTCGACGGTCGGGGGTCGGGCGGGGAGCTGGATCCTCCGATCGACGCGCATGGCGTCGGTCCCCTCGAGACCGAACTCCTCGGGGTTGTCGGCAAAGACGAAGACCTGCCGTTGGACGCTGACCTCGCGGAGGATCGACCAGGCGCGGTGGCGACACGGCTCGGTCCAGGCATCGAACGACTCCCGCACGAAGATCGGAAGACGTTCGGGCTCGCCGTCGAAGCGCTCGGACAGCGCGATACGCAGCGCCAAGAGTGCGATCGCTTCGAGGTCCTCGCTCGACTCGCCCCGCGTCCGCACGCGCAGACGCCCGGCACCCGACCCATCGTCCGGGCAAGGCTCGATGAACGCGAGCTGACGCGGTCCGGTCCCGCTGATCCTCCAGAGCACTTCGTTGGCGCGCTCGATGATCGCAGGTTGCTCGTGACGCACGAAGTGGCCCTCCGCATCGGCGATCGAGCGCGCCGCGTCGCGCAGCGCGCAGCGCCTCGCTTCGAGCTTCGCGCGCTGGTTCTCGATCGACCGCCGCTCCGCCTCGCGATCGCCGATCGTCGCGGCGTGGACGCCGTTGCCGTTGCCGAGGCTCGTCGCGCGCGGACGGAGATCGAGGTCCCCGACATCGACCGAGAGCAACTCCGCCTTGGTGCGCGCGCGAAAGAGGTCGATCTCGATGTCGGCGAGCTCCTGCTCGATCTCACGAGTCAGGTTCGACAGTCCGATCCAGATGTCATCCGAGCCCGACAGCTCCAATCGGTTCGCTTCCGCAATGCTCGAGCCTTGTCGAGCGAGGCGTGCCTCGAGCCACTCCGCGGCGTGACGCGCGCGGACGCGCGTGGTCACCTCTTGGCAGCCGGCGTCGAGGTCCCCGGCGCCGAGTCGGCGAAGTCGCGCTTCGAGTTCATCGCGCGCCGCGCGTCGGTCCGCTCGACGAGTCTCGAGCCGGCTCACGACGACATCGAGCCGACTCGCCTCGAGCGACGCGCGCTCGAGGACGCCGCGGCGTCGATGCGCTTCCACGAGTCCGGTGCGGAGCGATCGGGCCGCCTCGCCGAGGGATGTGCGTCGATCCTCGGGGAGCAGCTCCAACCCGAGCC
>JAGQRC010000849.1 GCA_020425835.1 Planctomycetota bacterium
TCCGCGGGAAAGCGTGGAGGTATATCACGTTCCACCCGGGACCGACGCGCATTGCCGGCGACGACATGGTGGACCTCGGCGCCCTCGGCCCGGGCCGGCTCTGTCCCCGCCGGAGACCACACCGACAACCCCCACCGAGAGCGCCACTTCGGACGTGACTGTCACGGACCACACGACAAGGTGTCGTCGACGATCAGTTCGGACAAGCGCTCTCGAGGCAGGTGAGAAGATCGTCTGGCGTTCCGTCCGGACCACACCCGGGGTACGGCGCCGGCGGCGCGGTGCCGCTCTGGAACAGGAAAGTCAGCGAGAAGACCGCATCGGCGACGTTGATCGTACCGTCGTCGTTCGAGTCCGCCGCGTCGTCACACCCGGGCATCGCGCCCCCGTTGAAGAGGTAGTTCAGCGTGAAGATCGGGTCGGCGATGTTGATGAAGCTGTCGTCGTTGGCGTCGCCGCGAACGAAGTCACCGACGGTGTCGATCAGGAATGGAGCGTGGTCTCGGAGTCCGGCGTCGACCAGCGTCGCACGATAGGTGAAGCCGGCAACGGTCTCCTCGGCCCGCAGGCCGAGCGGAGGCAAGGTCGCGAAATCGGCGAGGTGGAACCGTAGCGTTCCGATCGTCTGCGGCGAGACTCCCGCCGGCAGGATCGCAGCACCATCGACGTCGGTCCATACGGCGACGACCAATCGGCCCGGCTCGGCAACGATCGCGGTCGAACCCAGCGCGCTCACGAAGGGATCGCCATCTCCCGAGAGCGAGTCGAACGGCACCAACACGCTGGGAGCGTAGTCGATGATCAACGTCGCCCCGACGACCGCGCTCGGAGTCACGACATCGAGCGCGATGAAGACATCGCGATCGATGGCGCCGGTGGGCGGATCCACGGTCACCGCACCGAACTCGGCCGAGTGAGTGGCGTCGACGGCGTCGAACCCCTGCGTTTCGTTCGTCGGATCGAACCCACAGCTGACGGTGGGCTCCGCCGGGGTCGCTCCCGAACGCAACCAGAGGTAGTCGGCGACGGTGACGAACTCGTTGTCGTTGGCATCGGCAACCTCGAGAAGCGGATCACCCGCGCAATCGACGGGGATCGCACCGGCGGCGAAGAGGAGGTCGAGGAGAAGCAGGGCGTCCGCAGCGTCGACGAGCAGGTCTCCCTCCAGGTCACCGCGCAGGAAGGGGGTCAGGCCGGACGGCGCGTCGATCGCGACGTTGTCGATCCGGATGCTCGACCCTTGATCGAAGTCTCCGCCCACGAGATCGAAGTACAGGTGCATCACGGTGCCGACAGGAACACCGGAGAGATCGATGGTCACGGTGGCTCCGTCCCAACTCGTGGACGATCCGAGGTTCGCCGTGCCGTCCTCCTGCAAGTTGAAGCAGCTGGTCGCGCCCAACCCCCATGGCTCCACCACCGGAAGCAACGACTCGTCGAGGAGCGACAACTCGAAGGCGTCGGGGACGAACGAGGACGAGAGGTCGAAACCCGGATCGACGATCACCTCGAACGACAGGGCCGTCGCTCCGGGCGGCACCGACACCGTCTGCTCGAGGGTCACGAGGAACGAGTCCCCCTCGGTGAAGCGGGCCGACTCCAGGAACACGTCGACCACGCCGGGCAGAGCAGAGCCCCCCATCTCGCCCGCCGTCCAACCATCGAGACCGGAGGAGAAGCCGCCGTTCTGGAGCAATCCCACGACGCCGGCGGGTCCGGTTCCGAACCGCGCCGAAGGATCCGGTGCTCGGACATAGGTCGTGATCGCGCCGGTGGCACCGGGGAGCGAGACGACCTGCGCCGAGACCTCCGCCGGCGCCCAACCGAGACCGAGCAGGAGAATCGTCATCATCCATCGGTGGGACTTCGTCATGGATCCAACCTCGCGGTCCGGGGACGGGGAGCGATGCCGGCGACAGGACCTCGCCTCGGTCGAGAGCATCGTGAGGGCTGAAGGCCGACGTCTCCACGACGACGGACTGGTCGTGGTATCCGGGTTTCCTCGGACTCCGGACGGACGACTCGGAGTTCGGGCTCAAGTCCGCAGCACCGAGCGACATGAGAACGGATCAGCGACGGGACAACCTCTTCACCGTGCCCCACTCCGGCTCGATCCTCCTTCGCGACGAGCCGATCCACGCCCGGACCCGGTCCCGCCCGCGCGACCGGACTCGCGACGCCGCCGCTCGCTCGCAGAGCCACGCCCGGTCGA
>JAGQRC010000850.1 GCA_020425835.1 Planctomycetota bacterium
GATGATCCGCGCGAGTGGCGCCGACGGTTCGAAGCGTGGCTCGATCGTCCATCGAGTTGAGACGAAACACCCCGGACCATCCGTTCGAGGATGGTCCGGGGCGTCGAGGGTCGCGTCGATCGATCAGCACCCCGGTTCCGTGCAGCCGAGCGCGACGTCGCTCGGAGCGGTCGACGCACCGCACTGCGGGAACGGGGCGGCCAACGGCGCGCCACCTTGGAAGAGGTAGGCCAGCGTGGTGATCACGTCCGCGATGTCGATCTCGCCGTCGAAGTTGCTGTCCGCCGTCGCGAAGCAAGGCGGCGGATCCCCTCCGATGAACTGGTAGCTCAGGGCGTAGATCACATCGGAGATCTCCACCTCGCCGTCGGCGTTGGTGTCTCCGCGCAAGAAGCCGATGGCGGGGATGGGTGTCAGGTCACACACCAGCGAGGCGCGCACCGACTTGGAGGCCGCGATCACACCGCGGATCGCGTACTCGTGGAGACCCTCGCTCGCCTCGAGATCGGTGAAACGCTCACACCCGCCGGGGAGCGCGTGGATCATCGACCCATCCCGATAGATCAGGAGCCCGTCGTAGATCGCCGGGTTGGTCCAGGAGAGCCGCACCCCGAGCTCGCTCGCGCCCGACTCGAGGACGTTCTCGATCACCGCGCAGGAGAGTTCCCGAGGAGCCGGTGCGCCGAAGAAGCACTCGCGCTCGTCGTTCGACCGATCGCGATCGATGGGATCGGGGGAGACGCGCACGACCAGACGAACCGGCCGGTGGGGCATCTCGATCGTCGTCTGGACCGTGTGGGACTCTGCCGGTCTCAGGACCGGGAGCGGAAGACTCTGCACGACCGTCGAGGTCGCGTCGTCGTCCACGAAGAGCAACTCGAGCCCGATCGCGCTGACCGACGTGCCGCCATCGAACGGTGTGCTCGCGAACCCCTGGTTCTCCACCTGGATCGTGGCGGTCACCATCGAGCCCGGCGCCGAGAACGGTTGGTCGAGTTCACATCGGACGATCGCCATGTCGGGCTCGAGGGCGGTCTCGTGGATCTGGTATCCCACCGGCGCCGGACCTGCGAGCGCCAGCCCGACGTGGGCCGGGCCCGCACTGTAGTGCACCGAGTGGTGGAATCCTCCCACCACCGACGCGACGACGTTGGTCATCACCGTGCCCTCGGGCATCAGCGAGACCGCGGGACTCCATTTCTCCGTCGACTCGTCGAGGAACGAGACCACGACGTTGCCGGAGCCCTGTGGGAGACCGACCGTCCCGTAGTCCTGGAAGGTCATCACCCACTCGGGGAGTCTCGTGTGGAGATTGGTCAGGGGATCGACCAGGGTCGGAACGTTCAGCGTCAGTGATTGGCTCCAGCCGTACTGCCGCGCTTCGCAACGCCCGTGGATCAGGACCGGCTCGGTGAACGTGCCGTCGATCAGCCGACACGCGTAGACCAGTCGACTACCGCCACCGAGACCGGTGTCATCGAGCGGCGCGCCGATGGGGAGCGCGGTGAAGGCGAGGATGCCGGTGTGGTCTCCCTTCAGCGCGATCGTCGGCTCCAACAGCGCGGGGAAGTCATCGGGGTTGGGGAGCACGTCCATCGGCGGCGACCAAGTGTCGGTGGCCTTGTCGTAGACCGCGTACTTCAGGAATCGATCGCGGTTCGAGCCGATCAGGTCGGTGTGGATCGGGTCGTGGACCCAAGCGCAGTAGGCGGTGCTCCCCCCGGGGGCGATCGCGATCGAAGGCTGGATGTTGATGCCCGCGTCCGAGATCGTCACCGCGTCCTGACCGGGGAGCGTCCCGTTCTCGTCCACCCGGCGCACGGCGATGCTCGTCGACTCCATCTGCGGCCGGAAGTTCGGGACACTCGGGAACAGGCAGATCGGACTCGAGCAGCCGCCGGTCGACGGTAGATAGCGATCGACGAATCCGTCCTGGATCAAGTAGTCCCCGGTGTACCGGACCCAGGCCACCATCGCCTGCGCCGCCGCGAGGTCCGCGGCAACCGACGCCCGTCCGTCGGCACGACGATCGAGCGTCGGGGTGGTCACCTCGTCGGAGATGATCGGTGGATTGACCAGGTCGAGCGACCAGACGCCGGCCACGCGCTTCAGCAGGCCGAGTTGGATCTCGGTGTGCGCGGCGTTCGCGTTGCGAATGTCGAGGTAGTCCGGAGCGGCGAGGTCGCTCGGAGGAATCTCCGCCGTGATCCCC
>JAGQRC010000851.1 GCA_020425835.1 Planctomycetota bacterium
TCGGGCCGGCCGCGGGGATCACCGTCCCCGAAGGGGCGCGGACGATCGAATGGACCGAAGGATCGTTGACGCCGGGCCTGGTCGAAGCGAACGGCCGCGTGGAGTCGGCCGATCTGATCTCGCCGCCGAACCGATCGGCGGAGGACGTCGTGCGTGATCTGTTCGGCGCCCGGTTCGCGCACGAGCGCGCCATCGTGCCGCTCGAAGAGCGGATCGCGACCGGCACCATCTCGCCGGACGAACTCGACCGCCTGCTGCACGGCACGAGCGGGGAGTCGGATGTCGCCGCGCCTCCGACACCCGGAACGGTGTTCGACCCGATCAACGACGCCCGTCAGGGATGCTGCGCGATCTGCTCCGGTCAAATGCCGTCACGGGCCGAGGCGCTCGCGCTCGCCAGCGGCGTGGATGACCGTCGGCCGATCACCGAGCAGAGCGCGGAGATCGTGCCGCACACCGCGGTGCTCGATACCGTCGACCTCGACTCTCCCGACTTCCAACGGCTCGCGCGCGGCGGCGTGACCACCGTCTACTGCTCCCCGGACTCGTCGGCGGTCATCGGTCCTCGCGGCGCGATCCTCCGCACCGCCGGGCCGATCGACTCCCGCGTCGTCGCTCCGACTCGGGCGGTGAAGGCGACCGTCGGGTCGGACCCGACCTTCGTCGGGTCGTACAACCGCACACCGTGGCGCGACAGCGTCTCCGCCTTCACGCGTCGACCGACCACGCGGATGGGGGTCACGTGGGTCTTCCGGAAGGCGTTCCATGACAGCTTGCTCCGGAAGCTCGGGCGACCCGCATCCGGTGGGGCGGACACACCGTCCGAGGAAGCGTCGGCGGTCCTGATCGACGTCTTGGATGCTCGCGTCCCGCTGCGCATTCAGGCGCGCGCCCTGCAGGACATCCAGACCGCGTTCCGTCTCGCGGACGAGTTCGGGCTCGACTTCGTGTTGGAGGAGGCGACCGAGGCGTACCGTTGTCTCGATCTCCTCGCCGCGCGCAAGGCCCCCGTCATCTTCGGACCGATCTACGACGTGGCCGGTCCATCCCCGCGTCTCTACAGTGGCGAGTCGCGGGACTCGAAGCTGAACACATTGACCCTGCTCGAGAAGGCGGGGATCCGCACGGCGCTCAGCGCCCAGGAGCTCCGCGACGAGGACGGACTCGCGCGCCAAGCCATGTACGCGATGCGCTACGGACTCACTCTCGACGAAGCGCTGGCCTCGGTCACCTCGATCCCCGCCGAGATCCTCGGCCTCGACGATGTCGGGCGCCTGGAGGTGGGGAAACGCGGTGACGTGGTGCTCTGGAGCGGCGCCCCGTTCGCCGCGACGTCGCAGCCGTTGGTCGTCGTGGTCGGCGGCGACATCGCCGTCGATCTTCGAGGCGACCGATGAGCGGCCCGTATCCCCGGAGACTCGAACTCCGAACTGCGAACGCGAACAACGCCATCCCACCGGTTCTCAGGAGCTCTGGAATGAAACTCGTGATCTGGAAGTCTCTCGCGGCGATCGTCGCCGTGATCATCGGATCGGGATCGATGGCGCTCGCGGCGCCCCCCGCAAAGCTCGCCCTCACCGGCGCGCGCATCATCACGGTCTCGGGCGATGACATCGCAACCGGCACCGTCTTGATCGAGCACGGGCGCATCGCGGCGGTCGGGGCCGACGTCGCGTTACCGTACGACGCGATGGAGGTCGACTGCTCGGGGAAGGTGCTGTTCCCCGGCATGATCGATCCCGACTCGTGGCGCGGACTCGACGTCGCGAACGAGACGATGCCGGTCGCTCCGTACGTCGACGTCTACGACGCGATCGATCCCTCCCGCCTCTACTTCGAGGAAGCGCTGCGCAACGGGGTGACCACGGTCCACGTGATCCAGGGTCCGAACTGCGTGATCGGCGGAGTCAGCCGTGTCGTGCGACCGATCGGTCTGACCCCCGACGAGATGACGGTGCGGGCCGAGGTCGGGCTGAAGTTGAGCACCTCGCCGAAGGCGGGCTTCGATCGCATGCTGCAGCTCGAATCGATGCGCAGCGCGTTCCGCGAGCTCGATCACTACCTGGGCCAGGTCGCCGAACGGCGTTACGAGGAGACGCTGAAGGAGAAGGACGAGCCGCTCACCGTCGGGCCCGAAGAGGCGCGCCGACGGGGCAAGGATCTCGTTCGCGACGAGGATCTCGACGATCGGCATCTGAATCTGCAGCGACTG
>JAGQRC010000852.1 GCA_020425835.1 Planctomycetota bacterium
TCGAAGTATGAGCCAATACGACTGCGTTTCGCCGGAAGTACTGGCCTTGAAATCTCGGACTCTCGCCTCGAAAGCAGTTCTTCGCTAGTCCTCGGGGAACGGGTCGGTGCCGCCTTGAAGTCATACCTGGATTTCCTCCGGTCGAACCGTTCCTTGATCGCGTTCGGTTTCCTCCTGTCGTTCGCCTCGAGTTTCGGACAGACCTTCTTCATTTCGCTCTTCGGTGGAGAGATCCGCGCGCGACTCGAGCTCGGCAACGAGGACTACGGGTACATCTACAGCGCGGCGACGCTGAGCAGCGCTGCACTGCTCCCGTTCGTCGGGCGCGGGATCGATCGCTTCCCGTTGCGCGGCTACACCGCCTTCGTCTGCGTGGGGCTCGCCGTGGGATGCCTCCTCCTGGGAACGGCCTCGAGCGTACCGATGCTCTTCGCCGCGTTCCTCTCCCTCCGTCTGTTCGGACAAGGACTCATGGGGCACACCTCGGCGACGTCGATGGCGAGGCTCTTCGCGAACGATCGCGGGCGCGCGATCAGTCTCGCATCGCTCGGGTTCCCGATCGGTGAGGCGACGTTGCCGGCGCTCATCGTGTTCCTCGTCGGCTGGACCGCGTGGACCCATGTGTGGTTCGGGATCGCGGTCGGCCTCGCGCTGGTCCTGCTTCCGCTCCAGGCGTGGCTGGCCCGAGAGTCGGTGCTCGCCGCACGGCGAACCGCGGCGGTGGAGATCGCGCCGACCACCGAGTCCGCTTCGCGGACGACGAACGCCGCTCGCGACTGGACGACGTCCGAGCTCCTTCGCGATCCGCGCTTCTACCTCGTCGTCCCCGCGGTCCTCGCTCCGCCTTTCGTCGGGACCGGCGTCTTCTTCCACTCCGAGCGGATCTGCGGGCTACGCGGGTGGCCGGATGGCTACTGGGCCGCGGCCATGACCGTCTACGCGGTGACCTCGGTCACCGCGGCGCTCCGCACCGGGCCCTGGGTCGACCAGTGGTCCGGGAGGCGATCGATCCCGTATTTCCTGATCCCCATGATCGGCGCCCTGATCGCGCTCGCGGCGATCCCCCACGTCAGCGGCCTCTTCCTCTACATGATCGGGGCCGGTATCTCGGCGGGTGCGGCAGGGCCGATCACCGGAGCGCTCTGGGCCGAGCGGTATGGAACGCGCCATCTCGGCAGCATCCGATCGCTGATCTACGGCATCATGGTCTTCGCGACCGCGTGCGCTCCCGGACCGCTGGGAGGGTGGCTCGATCGAGGAGTCCCGGTGTCCACCCTCGCTCTGGCCGGCGCCGTCGGATGCGCGATCGCGTCCGTCGCAGCCGCTATCGCACGGCACCGCGACCTCGTTCCTTAGAGGTCATTCGCCGTGGGTGGGGGCTGCGGTCGTGGGCTGCGGCGGGACGAGGCGCGGGATGGGCGCGGAATGGGACCGAAAGGTACGGGGCGCCGTTCCCGTGGTAACCGAACCGTGGCGCCCACGGACGACAGACCCAATTCGGTCCTCGATGGCGCGCCGTTCGGGAACGTGCGAGCGAACTTCACCCGCATCGGCGTTGCGTTGCCGTCGGCGTGAGCGAAGAAGTCCGTTGAAGATGCTCTCGGTCGGAATGAGCGTCTGAGCGGGCTGTCAGGCTCGGTCGTCGTCCATCAGGCCAACGCAGATAACGGTGGACCCACCGACGAGCAGTTCACGCCGTATCGCTTGAACAAATTGTAGGTGCCGAAGGGAAACTCGACGCCCCACTCCTGGGTCTCGAAACGCAAGCGGGCGGATTCGTACTCCTCGCGGAACTGACTCAACCAGAGCAACATCGCACGCAGGAGTCGCCCACAACCCGCAGAGATCCGCGGGTTCAATCCACCCTTGGGCTTGGCGAGCATCGGTCGCGCGCGATGCGATTGCTCGAGAATTCCACGTCGACCCACGACTCTGCGTCCGCTCTCCCGTCGGAGCGTTCGGGCGTTTTCGCACTTCATCTCCACGCGCCGCGCGATCTCCTCACGGTATTCCTGATCGGTCCAGTCCTCGAGTTCCGGTGGCTTGCGGAGCTCGAGCGCGGCAAAGCGCGGCAGGAGATCGGCCCGGAGATGCGCAGGCCGCTCGTACACAGTCGGGGTGTTCGCGAGGTCTTCGATCAGGGAGATCGCGCCGGGCCAGTCCTCGATCTGGTCGACCAGCCCATGGATCACCGGGTTGGCAATCGTGTAG